>CAMKGA010000013.1 GCA_946412015.1 uncultured Caryophanales bacterium | reverse complement strand
GCAAGAATATACAACTTCTTGTTTTTTATTTATGTTTTTAGAATGCAATACCATAATAAACAAATATTATCAAATACAATTGACATAAATATTAATTAGTGATATATTCTTATGTAAGAAAAGAGATGATACTTATGTATAATTATTTTACTAATTTAAATAATCTCTTATGCCTATTATTACGACTGAATAGTAATAGGTAGTTTTTGCATGTATATTTATTGTTATTAGCCTATTACTATACAAATTTTTATAGTAGTAGGCTTTTTGTATGGAGGAGAGATTATGAGAAAAATAAAAATATTTGATACAACACTTAGAGATGGTGAACAATCACCAGGGTGCTCTATGAGCATTAATGAAAAAGTTACCCTTGCAAAAAAACTTGATATGATGGGGGTAGATATAATAGAAGCAGGGTTTGCTGCTAGCAGTCAAAATGATTTTGAGGCAATAAAAGAAATATCTAAAGTAGTAAATAATAGTACTGTTACATCACTTGCACGTTGTAATAAAAATGATATAGATTTAGCTTATGAAGCTATAAAAGATGCTAAAAATAAAAGAATACATACATTTATAGCTACATCAGATATTCATATGAAATATAAATTAAAAAAGAATAAAGAAGAAATAAAAAAAATTGTAAAAAAATATGTTAGTTATGCTAAAAGTAAGTGTGATGATATAGAATTTTCACTAGAAGATGCAACAAGAACTGATAAAGATTTTGCAGTAGAAATAATAGATATTGCAATTAGTTCTGGTGCAACTACAATAAATATACCAGATACTGTAGGATATACAGTACCATTTGAATTTATGAAATTTTTAAAATATATTAAAAAAAATAGTAAGTATATTAATGATGTATGTTTATCTGTTCATTGTCATAATGATTTAGGTTTAGCAACCATTAATTCGCTATCTGCTATTATTCTAGGTGCAGATCAAGTAGAATGTACAATTAACGGTATAGGAGAGCGAGCTGGAAATGCTGCATTAGAAGAGATTGTTGCTTCTCTTGATACAAGATACGATTACTTTAAAGCGAAAACTACAATTAATAAAAAAATGATAATGGAAATAAGTAAATGTGTTCAAGAAATTACAAATTCATATGTACAAAATAATAAACCAATAGTAGGAGCTAATGCATTTAAACATGAAGCAGGAATTCATCAAGCAGGGGTAATAAATAATAAGCAAACATATGAAATAATAAATCCTAAAGATTATGGCGTTTATACAGATAACATAGTAATAGGTATTCATTCTGGAAAGAATGCCATTATAAATAAAATGGAAAAAATGAATTATGATATCTCAAAATATGATATTAGCAGTATTTTAAATGATGTAAAACAATATTTTACTAATAATTCTAGTATCAATGATGAAACGCTTGAAAAGATTATTACAAAAAGAATGACAAAAAAATAAATTGTATAAATTCTAAAAATATGGTATTCTTATTATAGAGGTGGAATGCGTGTTTACTATATTAGAAGATATATTTAAAAATAATAATGAAAATAAAATTGATAGCATTAACAAATCCTTTTTTAATAAATACTTAGATCAAGAAGTAATACTTAAACTAATTGATATAAGAAAATTATATATAGATATACTAACATTTGAAAAAAGTAAAGAAAAAGATATAGAAACACGTGATAGTTTAAAAAAAGAATTAAATTATTATATAGATAAAAAAAATATTTTAGAAAATCAAAATTTTGCACTTTTAAAAAAGAAAATAAATATAGTAAAATCACTTACAGAAAAAATAGATATAAAAAAGATAGAAGCAGAAGAAAAAATAAATAAATATTTAATTAGAAATGCAGATAATATAGGAAAACTTACTATAGAAATTGATAGAATAAGTAACGATATTAATTCACTTACCATAAATAAATTTGATAAGGATATGCTTGTTAATACGCTTAAGTATAAAATAAATAATTTAGATAAAGTAGAAATAGATTATTTATCTTATAATAAAAAAGATAAATATGAAATTGAATTAAAAAATATTATTAAGAATAAAGATGCAATAAGATGTTATATGACATATTTATTTGAAATGATATCACTTGATTTAGATAATTTATATCATACATATGAAATAGCTAAAAATTATATGTTAATATCATATCAAAAAGATATAAATATTAATTTAGAAAATAATAGTATTTTATTAGAATATAATATGTTAAAAGATTTAAATAATTCAGTAGATAGTTATTTAGATATTATTATAAATAATAAATTATCAAATAATAGAATAAGTGAAATTAGTCTTGAAAAAATAAAACATAATTCCATAATTCATACTATGAGTCATTTTGCTAAAAATTATAAAGCATTACACAATGATGATGAGATAATAAGTAGTGAATATGAAATAATTAGAGGTTTTATATTAGATTTAAGAAATGAAATTAAATCATTAGATGATGAACTTATAAAAAAAATAATTACAGATACAATAGATATTTTTAAAAATTTTAGTGAGAATATAGGAGTATTTTGATTATGATTAAATATGATTTTAAAACATTTATGGATATAGATGGTATTAATGATTATAATCTTTATATTCATAAAATCAAAGAAAGATTAAAAAAAGAAGAAGGACCAGATAAATTTATTAATATTGATAAATGTATTACAGATAAAGAAATCGATAAAATAATACGTGTTAGTAAATTTATAAAAAACAATTGTGATGTATTCTTGGTTATAGGTGTTGGTGGGTCCTATATGGGTAGTAAAGCAATTGTTTCGCTTTTCGAAAATAAACTTAAGAAAGATATTGAAATTATATATACAGGGTATAGTTTTGATAGTAATAATTTAGCTAACATTCTAGAATATATAAAAAATAAGAAAGTAATTGTAAATGTAATTAGTAAAAGTGGTAATACTTTAGAGATTAATTATACTTTTTCTAAAGTTTTAGAATTTATGAAAGATAAGTATAGTGATAAAGAACTTAGAAAAAGAATTATTGTTACTACAAATAAAAAAACAGGTAAACTTTTAAATATTGCCAAAAAGAATAATTATATGAAATTTAATATACCTGATATAAGTGGAAGATATTCACTTTTAACTGCAGTAGGATTACTTCCTATGGCAGTAAGTGGAGTAGATATAATAAAATTATTAGAGGGTTATAGATTAGGAGCAAAAAATATAGAGAAATGTTTTATATATGCAGTAATTAGAGATATGCTTTATAAAGATGGGAAAAAAATAGAAGCATTTACTATTTATGATGAGAGATTTATATACTTTAATGAGTGGTTAAAACAATTATTTGCAGAAACACAAGGAAAGAAAAAATCTGGAATTTTTCCTATAAGTGTATTTAATACAAGAGATATGCATTCTTTAGGACAATATTTTAATGAAGGAGAAAATATATTTTTTTCAACAGTTATAAATGTTGTTAATAATAAAGATGTTAAAATTTTAGATAAATCTCTTAATAAAATTAATAATATAGCTATGCTTAATATTGCAAAGTCATATAAAATGCCTAGTATTATAATAAATATGGATAGATTAAATGAAAAAAATATAGGGAACTTAATTTACTTTTTTATGGTTAGTTGTGCAATAGGTGGATATTTAATGGGAATAAATCCATATAATCAACCAGGAGTAAATGAATATAAAAGATTGATAAGGGAGAGTATATAATGGTAAATATAAAAGATAGTTTATTTAAAGAATATGATTTAAGAGGAATAGTTGGAGATGAGATAACTCCAGATGTTAGTTATAAAATAGGATTAGGGTTTGGTTCTTTTATACAAATTAAGGGTTATAGTAAAGTAGTTGTTGGATGCGATAATAGATTATCAAGTAATTACTTAACAGATAAATTAATTAAGGGTTTAATATCAAGTGGAGTAGATGTTATAAATTTAGGACTTGTTACAACACCAATGCTTTATTGCGCTAAATATAAATTAGGACTTGATACAGGCATAATGGTTACAGCAAGTCACAATCCAAAAGAATATAATGGATATAAAGTTTCTTTTGATAATATAGGAAATGCTTATGGAGAAAAAATAAGAGAGCTTAGAGACTTTATAAAAAAAGAAGAATTTTTGAGTGGAAAAGGAAGTATAATTGACTATAATGTAAAAGAAGATTATCTAGCATTAATAAAAGATTCTATTGATATAAAAAGAAAACTTAAAGTGGCTATTGATTGTGGCAATGGTACAGCAAGTGTGATTGCTAAAGATGTATTTGATAATTTAAATATAGACCCTATTTATATTTATTGCGATTCTGATGGCAATTTTCCAAACCATCATCCAGACCCTTCAAAAGAAGAAAATATGAAAGACTTAAGAAAAAAGGTTGTTGAACTTAATTGTGATTTAGGTGTTTCTTTTGATGGAGATGCGGATAGAGTAGGTTTTGTTGATAATTTAGGTAAATACTATACAGCTGATTATTATCTTGCACTCTTAAGTACATATATGAAAGATAACTTAGATAAATTATTATTTGATGTTAAATGCTCTAAAATGCTTATAGATGCTTGTAATGATAATAATATTAAACCTTGTATTTGTAAAACAGGTTCATCATATACTAATAAAGAAATGAAAGAAAATAATTACATTTTAGGTGGAGAATATTCAGGACATATTTTCTTTAGAGATAGATGGCCTGGGTTTGATGATGGAATATATGCTGCAGTTAGATTAATTGAAATGTTATCGAATGTAGATTATAAGTTAAGTGATTTACTTAGTACTTTTAATCATTATGAAAATGAATATATAGAATATCCAATAAATATAGATAATAAAGATAAATATATAAATAAAATAAAAGATTATGTTATAAGTAAAGGATATAATTATATAGATATAGATGGTATTAGAGTAGAATTTAATGATGGCTTTGCTCTTGTTAGAGGAAGTAACACAACACCAATACTTACAATAAGATTTGAATCTAATACTAAAGAGAGATTATCTGAAATAAAAAATGAATTTATGCAAGTAATAGAAAATATGGATATATAATTATAAAAGAAGTTAACATCATAATTGATGTTAATTTTTTTATGTAATAAAAAGGATTTTGAAAAATTTTATCGAATATTATAATTGAAGGGAGGTAGTATGTATTATACTTTAAAGTATGATCCAGTATTTAAAAATGTATTCTATAGGGATAAAGAACTATTAAAGATATTTCTAACAAATATAATGCATCATGTAGATAGTAGTTTTAAAATTGAAACACTAGATATAAGAAATAGTGAACTTACAAAAGATAGACTCTATATAAAAAATAAAATAATAGATATATTAGTTAAAACTAATGATAAAGTAATTAATATAGAAATTAATAGTGATTATAGTATAAATATTAAAAATAGAAACTTCTTATATCTATGTAGTGCTTTAGTATCTGATACTGATAAGGATGTATCATATAAAACAATTGATCAACATATTCAAATTAATTTTATCTTTCAAGGAAAAAATAAAAAAGGAATAAGTATATATGAATATCGAGATATAAACGATAGAAAAATACTAACAGATATGATAAAGACTATCGATATAAATGTTGATTATTTTATATACGAATGGTATAATAAAAATAAATCAAAGGAATACTATAATAAGTATAAAGATATACTAATAGTAGGAATGGAAAAAGAAGATTTATTAAATATTAAGGATGATGATTATATGGATAAAATAGTAAATGATATAGATAGTCTTAATAAAGATAATAAATTTCATCAATTATTTACCGATGAAGAAGATAGAATTAAACTTAGAAATGGATATATCGAAGAAGGTATTGAACAAGGTATTGAACAAGGAATTGAACAAGGTAAGTTAGCAGATGCAAAAAAAATGTTAGAAAAGAATTACCCTATAGAAGACATAATTGAAATAACTGGACTTACAAGAAAACAGATAGAAAATTTAAAAAGCTAGAAAATTACGCAATAACTCTTGCGTTTTTTTTTTAGTTTTAATATATTATAATTAGTTAGGTGGTAATATGCAGGCAAATGTACTTATTGAAATAAAATCTAAAGCGATAGATAAAACATTCACTTATAATATTCCTATAAAATTAAAAGATAAAGTAATAGTAGGAATTAGAGTATTAGTACCATTTGGAAATAGAAAGCTAGAAGGTTTTGTAATGGATATAGGTACTATTCCAACTGAATATAAAATAAAAGATATCATAGATATTGTTGATGAAGAGGAAATTTTAACAAAAGAATTAATATATTTAGGAAAATATATGAGTCGTAAAACTTTATCTAGTTTAATTAGTTGTTATCAAACTATGTTGCCAAAAGCTTTAAAAGCAAGTTATAAAACAAATATAAATAAAAAATATGAAACTTATGTTACTTTGATAGATAAGAATTATATACCTAAAACTAATGCTCAGAAAAATATTATAGATAATATAAAAAATAATAGTTTAAAAAGTGATATATATAAAGTATCAAGTAGTGCATATAAAACACTTATTAAAAATAATGTAATAAAAGAAGAAAAAAAAGAAGTATATAGATTAAATGATAATATTTTAAAAGAAAAGAGTAATATAGTATTAAATAAAGAGCAAAAAAGTGTTGTTAATGAAGTAATTAAGGATAAAGATAAATTTAATCCATATTTATTATATGGTGTAACAGGTAGTGGCAAGACAGAAGTTTATATGCATATAATTGAAGATATTATTGCATATAAAGAGGTTATTGTACTTATCCCTGAGATTAGTTTAACACCACAGTTTGTATCTATCTTTAAAAAAAGATTTGGTGATAATGTAGCTATTATGCATAGCGGGCTTTCTGATGGTGAAAGATATGATGAATATAGAAAAATAAAAGAAGGGAAAGTTTCTATTGCAATAGGTGCTCGTAGTTGTATTTTTTCACCTTTTAAAAATCTTGGCTTAATTATTATTGATGAAGAGCATACAGATACATATAAACAAGATAATAATCCTAGATATGATGCCATAGATATTGCTTTAAAAAGAGCAAAATATAATAATATACCATTAATTTTAGGTAGTGCAACACCGTCTATTGAAAGCTATACAAGAGCAAAATTAGGAATATATAAACTATTAGAACTTCCAAATAGAATTAATAAAAAATTACCTTCTGTTTTACTTGTTGATATGAAGGATGAAATAAAAAAAGGTAATAAGATATTATCACAAAAATTAATAGATGAGATAAATAATTGTTTAAGTAATAATAATCAAGTAATATTACTTTTAAATAGAAGAGGGTATTCAACTACTGTTACTTGTAATGAATGTGGATATGTAATGAAATGTCCAAATTGTGATATACCACTAACATATCATAAGACACATAATAAAATGAATTGTCACTATTGTGATTATTCAACATTTAAAATTAAAAAGTGTCCAGAATGCAATAGTGAAGATATTACTTCATTTGGACTTGGTACTGAAAAATTAGAAGAAGAAGTAAAGAAAAAATTTAATGTTAACGTTCTTAGAATGGATGTTGATACAACTAGTAAAAAAGGAAGTCATGCGAGAATATTAAATAAATTTAAGAATAAAGAAGCAAGTATTTTAGTTGGAACGCAAATGATTGCTAAGGGACTTGATTTTGAAGATGTAACATTAGTTGGAGTTATAAATGGAGATTCTACACTAAATATTCCAGATTTTAGAAGCGGAGAGCGAACATTCGATTTATTAAATCAAGTAGCCGGAAGAAGCGGTAGAGGAGCAAAAGATGGTAAAGTAATTATTCAAGGATTTAATTTAGATCATTATAGTATTAAATATGCTAGTATACATGACTATATTAGTTTTTATAAAGAAGAGATGAAAATAAGAAAAAGTCTTAATTATCCACCATATATTGATCTTACTTTAATTAAAATTGTTAGTACTGATTATAATCTAGCATATAAGGAAAGTGTAAAAATAAAAGAGTATCTTGATAAATATAATATAAAAGTATTAGGACCTAGTAGTAATATAAATAAAATAAATAATAAATATTATATTCATTTAATATTAAAATATAAAAAATTAGAAAGTATATATAAATATATAACGTATATTGTAGATAAATATAAACTAAATAAAAAAATAAATGTAGAAATAGATATAAATCCTAAAAAAATATGATATAATTAAATTAGGAGGAAAGATATGAAAAAGTTAGTATGTGAGTTTTTAGGTACATTAGTACTAGTTTTATTTGGATGTGGAGTTGCTGTGTTTACTGATGCATCAATAGTAGCAACATCTCTTGCGTTTGGACTATCAGTTGTTGTTATGTGCTATGCAATTGGTAATATTTCAGGATGTCATTTAAATCCAGCAGTATCATTTGCAATGTTTATTAATGGAAAAATGACAGGACGTGATTTTATTAAATATGTAATTGCGCAAATTCTTGGTGCACTTGCTGGAGCAGGATTGCTTGCACTAATTATTAACAATTACGTTAAAATGGGAGATTTTAAAGAAACAACAATGGGAGTAAATGCGTTTGGAGGATTTGGAATAAATATGTTTGGTGCATTTATAACTGAGACAATTTTAACATTTGTATTTATTATGACAATCCTTGGTGTTACAAGTGATAAAAAATATAATGCTGTATCAGGAGTTGTAATTGGTCTTGCTTTAACATTCGTTCATCTACTTGGAATTAAACTTACAGGAACAAGCGTTAACCCAGCACGTAGTCTTGCACCTGCAATATTCTTAGGTGGTAAAGCATTAGAACAAGTATGGTTATTTATACTAGCTCCACTATTTGGATCTGCACTAGCTGCAATAACATATAAATTTGTTTCAAATGAAAAATAATAAGTTTAAAATATTATTTATAATAATGTTAGTATTATTAGTATCAAGTTTTATATTACTAAGAATAGAGAATAATATTTGTAAAATTATAGGAATTAGTTTAATTCCTATAATAATTATAATAGGATTTATAATTATAAAAATTAATAGCAAAAAATAAGCAAATAAATTTGCCTATTTTTTCTTTTTTTGTTATCATACATAAGCAGGAGGAAAATTATGGATATAAAAGGCATAATAAAAAAAGATGAGAAAAAAGGTTTTTTTAAAGGAATCAAAAATAAAATTGTAAATAAAGAAGAACATGATTATTTTGATATTTGTGTTGCACGAAATAATTATTACAATTTAGATAATTTATATTTTGGATATTTAGGTGTAATAAGAAAGATTGATGAAGATAAATTTAAATTTGAGCAATTAAGAAATAATCCTATTTCTGTTGCTTATAAAGATAATATTGAAACAGTAGAGTATTGTGATAATATAATATTACAAAGAGAATCATTTAAAGATTGTTTTAACGATAGAAAGTACTATTCTTATTTTTCTGATTTTACTAAAATAAATGATGGTGAATTAGTTTTTGCCCCATTATTACTTTTATCATATTATTTACCATTTAATGTAAGGGTAGAAAATAAAATAGGGGAGTTTGAACTTATTGATATTCTTGAATATTTAAATCATTATTTAAGTAGAGTTAATTTTAACGTAGAATTTAATGAGTCTTACAAAAATAAAATGGGGCCATTTAAAATAGCAAGATTAGATAAAGTAGAATTTAAAAATAAAAAGCCAAGTAATGATGATGTTGTAACTGATGTAAAGTATGAAAAAACACTTTCAAAGCATAATATAAAAGGAATAATTAATATATAAAAAAATACGTGAAATACGTATTTTTTATTATCTGTTGTAAAATTCAACGATTAACGATTCATTTATATCAGCATTTAGTTCGCTTCTTTCAGGTAATCTTACATAAGTAGCAGCCATTTTAGCTTCATCGTATGTAATAAATTCAACTCTTTTCTTTAAAGCTTCTAATGAAGATTTAATAATAGCAAGTTCTTTATCAGAATCTTTAACAGAAATTACGTCTCCAACTTTACATCTGTATGAAGGAATATCAACTTTTTTACCATTAACAGTAATATGCCCATGATTAACAAGTTGTCTAGCTCCACGTCTTGTAGTTGCAAAACCAATACGATATACTAAGTTGTCTAAACGACTTTCTAGTAATTTTAAGAAATCTTCACCATGTACACCTTTTAATTTGCCAGCTTCAACAAAAGTTTTCTTAAATTGTTTTTCGTTTAGACCATACATGAATCTAACTTTTTGTTTTTCTTGTAACTGTGTACCGTAGTCTGATAATTTTTTAGCTCTCTTTTGTCCATGAATACCTGGAGCATATGGCTTTTTAGCAAGTTCACGACCAGTTTCAAGTGTAGAGAAACCTAAACGACGACTTTTACGGTATGATGATTTTGTATATCTTGACATAACGCATCTCCTTTCTTTTTGAAGGTGCTTCTTTGCAAATAGTTAGGGGTGTTTAAACTAATATCATCATCTTTGCAGAAAGACTACTGATAAATCCTTAAGATAATAAACACATCTAATATTCCGAAGTTTCTGCACTCACTAGTAATTATATGAAAAAAATGTATTAAAGTCAATATAAAAACACTTAAAAACACTTAAAAACACTTAAATATACAATTAATTAAAAAAAACATGTCGAAAAATGTATCAATTTATGATACAATTATGCTAAGGTGATTATATATGATAAATTTAGATGATCCTAGAGTAGTAATTATTATATGTTTAATTGCAACATTAATATCAATAATTACTATGATATTAATCATTAGAACACGTAAGAAAAAAGAAATGAAAAAAGCAATATCTGCTTTAGAAATAGAAAAAAATAAATTAGCATCTTCACCAATTGTACCAGAACTTGCTAAGGTTGAATCTTTTTTAAATAATGAAAAATTAGAGGTTATGTATAATGAATGGCGAGATAGATTAAATGATATAAAAGAGGTACAAGTACCAAATTTATCTAATATGCTGCTTGAGGCTGAATATTCATTAAAACAAAAAGATTATAAAAGTACAATATACAAGATAGCTAAATTAGAGATGGAATTATATAAAGTAAAAACAAATTCTGAATTTTTATTAGGTGAGATTAAAGAAATTACAAATAGTGAGGCTAAGGGTAGAAGTATTATTACTAAATACCGTTCCAAATATAGAGAACTTTTTGAAAAGTTTAATTCTACTAAAGGAGAATATGGAAAATTTGCAGGTGTAATTCAAACACAGTTTGAACTAATTGCTAAAAGATTTGAAGATTTTGAATCTATTATGGATAACAACGAGTTTAATGAAGTATCTACTATAGTAAATATTATTGATGAACTTTTAAAACATATGGAAATAGTTATAGAGGAAGTACCTTCTATAGTTTTACTTGCTTATAATGTTCTTCCTAAAAGAATTGAAGAAGTTGCAACTATTTATGATAGGATGATGAAACAGGGTTATCCACTTGATTATTTAAATGTTGAATATAATATAAGTGAAGCTACTACTAAAATAAAAAATATAATAGTACGTACTAAATCATTAAATTTACAAGATAGTTTATTTGAACTTAAAGTATTACTAGATTATTTTGATTCATTATTTGTTGATTTTGATAATGAAAAAAGAGCTAAAAAGGCGTTTAGTGATAAAGTAGAAAATTTAAATAGTAGGTTAGAAAAAATAAATAGTGTTGTAAATGAAATTTTTACATCTATGGATAATCTTCAAAATATCTATAATCTATCAGATGATAATATTACAGTTATAAAAGATGTAAAGGTTAATTTAGATAGAATTAATGATAATTATAAAGTATTAAAAGATCATACAGGCAATCATACTTTTGCTTATTCAAAGTTATTAGAAGAGGTAGAAGGATTGAGCGTAGAGTTATCAAAATGTGAAGAGAATTTAGATAACTCATTAAATGAAATTGGTAATATGCGTGATGATGAGGTTCGTGCACGTCATCAGTTAGAAGAAATAAAAATGGTACTTAAAGAATCAAGAAATAAAATGAGAGAATATAATTTGCCAGAGATACCTAATAATTATTTTGTTGAACTTAAAGAAGCATCACTTGCAATGAATGAAATATCTAAAGAATTATCTAGAAAACCAATAGTAATAGATATATTAAATACAAGGGTTGATACAGCTCGTGATTTAGTGCTTAAGTTATATACTAAAACAACAGATATTGTTAAATCTGCACGATTGTCTGAGGCTTTAATTGTTTATAGCAATAGATATAGAAGTACATATAATGATTTAAATAAAATACTTAATATATCAGAACAATTATTTTATAAAGGTGAGTATAAAAAATCATTATTTAATACTTTGAATGCCATAAGAGCTATTGACACAGATGTTTACAATAAAATAAATGATTTAATTAACAAGGTTTAATAACATGTTTCATTTTAAAAAAAAATATGATAAAATATTCGTAGTGTACAAGAATTGGAGGGAAAAAGATGGGTTTTATTAAAAATTTACTTAATAAAGATAATAATGAAGAAGATATAAATGGAAATGAATATTATGATATAAAAACAGAAGAAGCATATGATGAAAATGGTGGTTCAAAGATGATTTTGCTTGAGCCTCGTGCTTTTTCTGAATCGCAACAAATTGCAGATCATTTAAAAAAGAGAAATACAGTTGTAGTTAATTTAAAAAGGGTTACATCAGATCAAGCAAAACGTATTGTAGATTTTTTAAGTGGAACTATATATGCGATAGGTGGAGATTTACAAAAAATTGGCGGAGGTATATTTTTGTGTACTCCAAATAATATAAATGTTCAAGGTAAAATTACTGAAGAAACATCTGGAAAAGATATATATGATAATGATGATATAAATACCGAATGGTAGTTGAATAAATGTGCAAATTGTGGTAATATAGTTTAGCACTGGTGAGGAGAATATATGGAGAAGTTTAAAAAAACCGCATATGGTTATGATCCAAACGAGGTAAATCGCTTTTTAGATAATATAATAAAGCAAGTAACTAAAATGGTTAATTTAATTAAAGAAAAAGATGAAGCGATAAAATTACGTGATCAAAAAATATTAGAATTGCAAAAGATGATTGCGAAAACAAATGGTATGCGCGAGAAGATTGCACAATATGAACGTATGGAATCTACTTTAAACAAAGCTATTATTATGGCTCAAAAAACTTCTGACCAGATAAAACAAAATGCTTATCGTGAAAGTGAAATGCTTATGGAAAATGCTAAGAAGAATGCAAGTAGAATTGTTAATGAGGCATTAATGGAAGCAGAAAAAGCAGAGATTGAAGCAAATAGAATACGTAGAAATATTATTGTATATAAACGTAAGTTAAAAGATTTATTACAAGCACAATTAGATATGATAGAAGATATTGAAAAAGTAAATTTTTAAAAGCAAATGATGAAGACGGTATATTATGATGCATTAAGAGAGTTAGTGGTTGGTGAAAACTAATTGCTAGTAATATATAGATCACTTCTGATGTTTTAGGTAATGCGTTATAATTTTAAGTGTATAAGTTCTTTATAAAATAGGGTGGTACCACGGCTATGTCGTCCCTATATATAAAGAATTTTTTAGTTTAAAGGAGAATATATGAATGAATTAATGATATTTATTTGTTTAATTGTCGGAATAGTATTTATTATTGCTGGTAGTAAAATTATGATAGAAGGAGCAAGAGATCTTGCTAAATATTATCATAAATCAGCTCTTGCAATAGGACTTACAATAGTTGCATTTGGTACAAGTATTCCTGAATTACTAGTAAGTTACTATGCAATGCATAATGGATATAATAATATAGTAATATATAATTTAATAGGTAGTAATATAATAAATATATTATTAATACTTAGTGTATCCAGTTTAATTAAACCACTTAAAATTACATCATTAACAATAAAAAAAGAATTACCTTTATCAATATTTATATCATCAGTTTTTATATTTTTGTCATTAGATGATTTATTTATAAAAAAAAATAGTAATATATTAACTAGGTTTGATGCTATAATACTAATATTAATGTTTATTTTATATGTAGTTTATTTACTTAAATTAATACACACAAGGCGTGATGTTGCAATCTATGAGCCACCTAAATATTCTTGTATATATTCAATTGTAATTACAATTTTAGGATTTGCAATGATACTAGTTGGAAGCATTTTTACAGTAGATATGGCTCAAAAAATAACAGCATTTGGTATAAATGATAAATTAATTAGTGCAACAGTGATAGCTTTTGCAACATCAATACCAGAACTTGTAACGTGTATTCATTTAATAAAGCATAATAATGAAGATATGGTTGTTGGCAATATTTTAGGAAGCAATATATTTAATATTTGCATTGCAATCACATTTCCTGTTATAATACTTGGTAATTTAAATATGAATGGACTTGGAATAATCGATGCAATTAACTTTTTAATAGCTTCAATTATTTTAGTTATATTCGCACCAATAAAAAATAAAATAGGTAAATTTGAAGGTGTGATAATGATTAGTATATTAATAATATATTTTGGTTATATAATTTGGGAGGAATTAGGATTATGAAATTTAAAGAATTAGATAAAAAAGATACTTATGAGGTAGAAAGTAATATATTAGATTATTGGAAGAAAGAAAATATATTGGAAAAAACAATTGAAAATAGAAAAGATAATGAGAACTTTGTTTTTTATGATGGACCTATTTATGCTAATGCAAAACCAGGAATACATCATGTGTTTGCTAAAACTATAAAAGATGCTTTTTGTAAGTATAAAACTATGAAAGGTTATAGAGTTCTTAGAAAAATAGGACTTGATACTCATGGGTTACCAATTGAGGTTAATGTAGAAAAAAAATTAGGTTTTAAAAGTAAAGCTGATATTGAATCATTTGGTATTGAGAATTTTTGCCGTGAATGTAATAAAGCAACAGCTACTAACATAGATGAGGTAAAGCGAGTAACAGATATGATGGGCCAATTTATAGATTGTGATAATCCATATGTTACTTGTGATAATGAATATATTGAATCTGAATGGTGGATTATAAAAGAAATGTATAAAAAAGATTTAATATATTATGGTAATAAAGTATTATGGTATTGTCCTAGATGTGGCACTGAACTATCTAGTAATGAAGTATCCCAAGGATATGAAGAAGTATCAGTTAATTCATTAATTCTTCCATTTAAAATGAAAGATAGTGATTGCTATTTTCTTGTTTGGACAACAACTCCTTGGACTTTAATAGCTAATGTTGGTCTTTGTGTAAATCCAGATTTAACATATTTAAAAGTGCAATCAAAAGGTTATAAGTTTATAGTATCATCATCCCTTGCTGATAAAGTTTTAGGTGATGAGTATGAAATAATTGAAGAGTATAAAGGAACAGATTTAGTAGGAATAAAGTATGAACAATTACTTCCTTTTTTAGAAGTTGAAGGTAAGTGTTTTGAGGTTATTGCCGACGAGTATGTAACTGATTCTGATGGTACAGGTATAGTACATATTGCACCAGCCTATGGAGAAGATGATAATCGCGTTTGTCGTGAGAATAATTTTGGATTTGTAAATCCAGTAGGAGCAGATGGATGTTATACAGTAGGCCCTTGGAAAGGTCGATTAGTTACTGATAAAGAATTAGAATTAGACATAATTAAATATTTAAAAGAAAATGATAAATTATTTAAAAAATTAAAGATTAAACATGATTATCCACATTGTTGGAGATGCCATCAACCATTAATTTCATATCCAAAGCCTGCTTGGTATGTAAATGTTACATCATATAAAGATAAGATAATTAAAGAAAATGAAAAAATTAATTGGTATCCTGATTATATAGGGACAAAAAGATTTACAAACTGGCTTGAAAACATGGTAGACTGGGGAATTTCTCGTAATAGATATTGGGGTTGTCCAATGCCAATTTGGAAGTGTAGCTGTGGGCATACTGAAGTTATTGGATCACGCAAAGAATTACAAGAGAAAGTAATAGAAGATATTGATGTATATAATTTAGAATTACATAGACCATATGTTGATGATTTACACATAAAATGTTGTAAGTGTAATAATGTTATGGATAGAGTAAAAGATGTAATGGATGTATGGTTTGATTCAGGTGCAATGCCATATGCTCAGTTCCATTATCCATTTGAAAACAAAGAATTATTTGAATCACAATTTCCAGCTGATTTTATAGCTGAAGGTGTTGATCAAACTAGAGGATGGTTCTATGTTTTACTTGTAATATCAACAATAATATCAGGAAAATCAAGCTTTAAAAATGTAGTAGTTAATGATATGATGCTTGATGCTAAAGGTAAAAAGATGAGTAAATCAACGGGAAATATAATTGATCCAGTTGAAATTATGACTAAATATGGAGCAGATCCAATTAGATTTTATATGCTTTACGCATCTCCTGTTTATACACCTTTAAAATTTGATGAAGAAGGAGTAAAGGAAGTAATCTCTAAATTCTTTAATACACTTAAAAATACATATAATTTCTTTTCAATTTATGCTAATGCAGATAAAATTGATCCAAGAGATTTTAATGTAGATTATAAAGATAGACCTGAAATTGATAAATGGTTATTATCAAAATATAATAAACTAGTTAATAAAGTAACAAATTATATGGAAGAGTATGATCTTACAAATACTGTAAGAGATATACAATATTTTGTAGTTGAGGATTTATCTAACTGGTATATAAGAAGAAACAGAAGAAGATTCTGGTCTAGTGTTATGGATGATGATAAAAAAGCAGTATATAATACTACTTATGAAGTATTAATTGGAATTACAAAATTAATAGCGCCTATTACTCCATATATTGCAGAGGATATATATAAGCATTTGACTAATAAAAAATCAGTTCATCTAGAGGATTATCCAGTATGTAATAAAGAATTAATCGATGATAAAATTGAAAATCGTATGGATCTTGTAAGACATATTATATCTTTAGGTAGAAATATTAGAGAAGAAGTTAAAATAAAGGTAAGACAACCTATAAGTGAAGCATTAATAGATGCTAAGAATAAAAAGATTATTGAGGATTTAGTACCTTTAATAAAAGAAGAATTAAATGTAAAAAATGTTACATTTATTAAAGAATTATCACAATATATGAACTTTAGTGTAAAACCTAATTTTAAAGAAGTAGGAAAACTTCTTGGCTCAAAAATAAAAGAATTCCAGGAAAAATTAACAAAGTTATCTTCATCTGATATAAACAGTTTAAGAAATAATAATGATATTGAAATAACACTTGATAAAGAAAAATTTAAAGTTACAAGCAATATGGTAATTATTAATTCAATATCTAAAGAGGGATTCGATGTCGCACTAGAGGATAACGATTTTATAATATTAAACACAGATTTAACTGAAGAATTAATTATGGAAGGAATTGCTCGTGAATTTGTATCTAAAGTTCAAAATTTACGTAAACAAAAAGAATTCGATATTGTAGATAGAATTAATATATACTATGATGGAGATAAAGAAGTAGAAAATAGTATTGAGAAATTCAAAGATTTTATAAAGAATGAAACTCTTGCTATTGAAATTATAAAAGGTAAATCTTCAAATGAGGTAGATTTAAATGGACATAATGTAACAATAGATGTTGAGGTTATAAAAAAATAGTGTATGGAAAAGATAAATATAGAGATAATTATGTAAAAAGTCATTATATTAGTGAATATTTTATTGATGATGAAAATAATCAAATGAAAGACAATATTATGAATGGTAGGATTATTTAAAATATGCTTTTATGCATAATTTAATAAAAGTTTTATATTTAAATACTGTATTAAAAAAACAAAAATATTTTTTAGATCATAAAAATGTATTTGAAAATTATAGTATTAAAGGTTTAAATGAAAGCAAATTTTTTACAAAAAGTGAAATTCAAATGATGAAAAAATTTAAAAAATATAATCATAGTTATTTTGATTTATCATCAGTTCCAAGATATAAATTAAGTACGATGAAAAAAGTAGTTGAACAAAAAAGTAGCAAGCGATAATTTTTGCTACTTTTTTTCTTTTAAAAATTCTTTTAACATTTTAGTAAGGGCTCTTTTTTCTATTCTAGAAACATAGCTTCTAGAAATTCCAAGTTCTTTTGCAATCTCTTTTTGCGTTAACTCATCAAAATTGTTTAATCCATATCTTTTAATAATAATTTCTTTTTCTCTACTATTTAAAACATTAAAATATTTCTTTAGAAGTACTAAATTATTTTTAGTGTGAATATCTTTTAAATAATCTGGATTATCAGTTTTAAGTATATCTAGTATAGTTATTTCATTTCCTTCTTTATCAAATCCTATAGATTCATTTATACTGATATTTTTACTATGCTTTTTATTATTTCGAAAATACATAAGTATTTCATTTTCTATACATCTTGCAATATATGTAGTAATTCTTGTGTTATGACTCTTGGAATAAGAATCAATTCCTTTAATTAGTCCAATAGTTCCAATAGATATTAAATCATCGCTATCGGTATTATTTTCGTATTTTTTTACTATATGTGCAACTAATCTTAAATTGTGTTCAATAAGCTTATCCCTTGCATTTTTATTGCCAATCTTTAATAGTTCAATACATTTTTCTTCCTCTTCTTTATCAAGCGGATCTGGAAATATATTATTAGAGTATGCAGCACAGAAAATAAAGAAATCTTTAAATAAAAACTGTAAAAATTTTTTCATAAACCACCTAATAAAATTTATGAAGAAATATGTCTAATATACCAATTTTAAAAATAATAAATATGTGTTATAATTAATTTGAAGGAGTTGATTAGTATGGAAAAAGAACAATATTTAAGTGAAGAAAGATATCAAAGGAATAATAAAAAAGTAAATCATACAGGTAAAATATTACTAATAATAGGAATAATTGTTTTTATAATTGGAGGTATTATTTTAGTTTTAGGTTTTATGGGTATAGGTAGTACTGCAAGTAATGCTATGAATACTGTAGATACTTATGGATTTGATAATTCAGCTGGAGAAACTGCAAAAGGGGTGCTAGGAAGTTTTGGACTTATAGCTTTAGGTGGCTTTATAAATTTTGTGGGAACAGGATTGCTTATTGCAGGAGGTGTTGTAATGATTGTATCGCATAGAAGAGAAATTACTGCATATACAACACAACAAGTTATGCCTGTTGCACAAGAAGGTATTGATAAAATGGCCCCAACAATAGGACATGCTGCAGGTGAGATAGCAAAAGGAATAAAACAAGGATTAAATGAAGCTGATAATCAAAACAGTAATATTAATAATAAATAATGATTTATGGGTAAATCTAAAATTAAGATTTACCTTTTTTGTAATATGAATTATCAATTAAATCTATTTACAAAAAAGGACATATATGTTAAAATTAAAGTGTATTCATAGGAGGGAGTATTATGGATCAAACAAAAGTATATGACTCAAATGAGTTTCATGATGAACTTATTGCAATCACAATTAAAGAAGTAGCTGATATATTAGATGAGCGTGGATATAATGCAATAAATCAAATAGTTGGTTATTTAATGAGTGGAGATCCAGGTTACATTTCTAGTCATAAAGAAGCCAGAAATAAACTTACTAAGTATGAAAGATCAGAGATACTAGAAGTACTTGTAAAGAAGTATTTAAGTAAATGAAAAGATATTTAGGACTTGATTTAGGTACTAAGACACTTGGTGTTGCAGTTAGTGATACCACTAACACTATTGCTTCTACTATAGGAATAATAAGATTTGAAAGTGAAGAGTATGATAAAACATATGAAAAACTAAAAAAAATTATTGATGAGTATAAAATTACTGATATTGTTTTAGGTTTACCTAAAAATATGAATAATAGTATTGGCTTTCGTGGTGAGGCTACACTGGAATACAAAAAATTGCTAGAAGATTGGTTTTCTTGTAATGTAATTATGCAAGATGAAAGGCTTACAACAGTTGAAGCTACTAATTATATGCTTGAAGCTAACCTGTCACGCAAAAAAAGAAAAAAGAAAATTGATGCACTAGCAGCGAATATTATTTTACAAACATATTTGGATATTAAGAAAGGATGAGAATATGCAAAATAATGAAGAAGTAATGACATTTAAAGTAATGGATGATAATGGAAAAGAAATAGAATGTGAAGTATTGTTTACGTTTGAATCTGAAGAAACTAAGAAAAATTATATAGTTTATACAGATAATACGACAGATGATGATGGTAATACTAAGGTATATGCATCAGTATATAATCCAAATGAGGCAGAAACTAAACTTATGCCTATTGAAACTGATAAAGAGTGGAAAATAATTGAAACAATATTAGAAGAAATTCAGTCTGAAGCAAATAACGGAAATAATAATCAACAATAGTAAATTGTATGAAATATTTTCTTTTTGTCGTAACTAGTATTATTACATTTGTAATTTCTTTTTTAGGTATATGGATTATTTATTATCATGTTTCACTTTCTGCTGTATCTAGTAAAAGTGAACCTGTTAATTTTGTGGTTGAAGAAGGTAATAACTATTATAGTATTACAAATGACTTACTAAAAAATAAGTTAATTAAATCTAAATATAGTTATAAAATTTATTTAAAATTACATAAACCATCGCACATTAAAGCAGGTGTCTATCAATTAGATAGGAATATGAATGTCGAAAAGATTGTTAAGACATTATCGGGAAATATAAAGCATGATTTAAATACAGTATCAATTACCTTTAAAGAGGGTAAGAATATGCGTTACATAATAGAACAAATTGCAACTAATACTGATAACAGTGAAGAAGATGTTAAAGAAACATTAAAAGATCAAGAATATTTAAAAAGTATAATAAAGAAGTATTGGTTTGTTGATGAAGAAATATTAAATGATAATATATATTACTCATTAGAGGGATATTTATCACCAAATACATATACTTTTAGAAAAAATGTATCTGTTAAGGAAATATTTAATGTAATGCTAGATCAGATGAATAAGGAATTAGAACCTTATAAGAACGATATGAAAAATAGTAGTTATACCCCTCATCAGTTATTAACTCTTGCTTCAATTATTGAACTAGAGGGTGGTACTGATATATCTGATAGGAAGGGAATTTCTGGCGTTTTTTATAATCGTTTAAAAGATAATTGGAGTTTAGGTAGTGATGTTACTACATATTATGGTGCAGGTGTAGATTTAACTGAAAGAGATTTAACTACTGTTGAGATAAATAACGAAAATGCATATAATACTAGGGTTAGTACAATGGCCGGTAAATTACCTATTGGACCTATTTGTAATCCAAGCGTAGTAAGCATTGATGCTGCACTTCATCCTGATGAACACGATTATTATTATTTTATTTCCGATAAAAATGGGAAAACGTATTTTACAAAGACTGATAGGGAGCATATAGCAAAGAAAAATGAGTTGATAAAGGCGGGGTTATGGTACACGTACGAGTAGAAGATATGGAAAAATATGCACATGAATTTCATGTGCCTATTATGCTTAAAGATGGAATAACATTTTTAACTGATTATATAAAAAAAAATAAAATAAAAAGAATTTTAGAGATAGGGTGCGCAATAGGATATTCGTCAATTAATATGGCTCTTGTTAGTGATGATATTAAAATTACTACTATAGAGCGGGATAAGAGAATGTATGATAAAGCTATAGAGAATATAGATGCATTTAATTTAGGAAATAGAATTGATGTTATATTTGGTGACGCACTTGATGTAGATATTAATGAAACTTATGATTTGATATTCATTGATGCTGCAAAATCTCAATATATAAAATTCTTTGAAAAGTTTAAACATAATTTAGATAAAAAAGGTGTTATTGTTACTGATAATTTAGAGTTTCATGGATTAGTAGAAGACAGTTCTAATTGCAGTAGGAATACAAAACAGTTAGTAAATAAAATCAGAAAATATATTGAATTTTTAAAAAATAATGAAGAATTTGAAACTGAATTTTATAAAATAGGAGATGGAATTAGTATATCTAAAATAAAAAAATAGTACATAATTATTGTACTTTTTTTGGTTGTTTGGTAAAATTTAATTATAATTGAGGTGTGTTATGAAAAAAGTATTAATATTTATAGTTTTATTTATATTCTTATTATCTGGATGTACAAAGAAAATAGAAAAGAAAGATATTGCAAATTATATAAATGATAAACTGAAATTAAATAATTATGTTATTAATGGGTATGAAGAAATAATTGATTCAGATGGTTATAAGGACTACTTATGGTCAATAAAAGATAATGATACTAATATTACATTTCATATATTAGATGATTATTCATATATGATATCATTCGGTATGAGTAATAGTTTAAATGACGATTATTATGAAAATATGTTTTTAAAATATTATAATCAAATAAGTAAAAAAAGTAATATTGTATTAAAGAATAATGCAAGTGGAAAATTTGTAAGTAGTAATGATATTACGTTAGAGTGCAGTTACAGTAATAAAGAAGGTATAAATGAGTGTTTTAAATCATTGGAATACTATAAAGATAAATTATCTAAAAATATGAAAAAAATTCCAATAAAATATATTTTACTTTTTGAATCTAGTAAGCTTAACAATATAAAATTTTATAATTATTCAGGTACTATTGATAGCATATCTAATGAATCATATAATGATATGTTAATGTATTATTATGCAAACGGATTAGTTCATCAAAATGATGATGTAATTGCTGAAATATCTAAATCAGATTTAAACAATGTATATAATTATAAATATACATATAAAATATGTAATAATGATAATTGCTATGATAATTTAATTGCATTTAATAATAATACTATTTCTATTGCAACATTATTTGAAATATTAAGTAGAGAAAAGTATAATATTGAAGGAGATAAGTATCACTATACAGTATATGATAATGATAATAATAAGTATGAATTTTCTTATGATTTTTCAGAGTTAAATAATGATGATATAGAATTATATTATTTAAAAAATGATGAAAAAGTATTTTATGGAGAATATGGAACATTATATTATGATACAGTTAATAAAATGTTTAACTTAAATATAAAATTGCAGTGATATAAAGAGGGGGATTTATGAATAAAGAATTAGATGATTTCATTAATTATTTAGAATATGAAAGAAATTATTCAAATAATACAATTCTTGCTTATAGAAATAATATTTTACAGTTAATAGATTATTTAGATAGTATTAATACTAAAGATATTAGATGTGTTAAATATGAAACTATAAGAGGATATTTAAGCTATTTACATGAAAGTAAATACAAAGCTAAATCTATATCTAGAATGATTAGTTCTATGCGTAGTTTCTTTAAATATTTAAAAGGTAAAGATATTATTATTAATAATCCTATGACATTAATTAGTAATCCTAAATTGGAAAAAAAATTACCTAAATATCTTACTATTAATGAAGTTGAGAAAATATTATCTGTTCCTGATATGAATGATAAAGTAGGAATTAGAGATGCTTTTATATTAGAATTATTATATGTAACTGGAATACGTGTTTCAGAACTTGTTAATATTAAATTAAATGATATTGAAGAGAGTCAAAGAAGAATTAAAATACTTGGTAAAGGAAATAAAGAAAGATATGTATTATATGGTAGTAGGTGCAAAGAATTATTAAATAAATATTTAAGTATTAGAAATACATTTTTAAAATACCCAAATGATTATTTAATACTGAGTAAAACAGGTAGAAAGATAAATACACGAGAGATTAGAAATATAATAAATAGAATAAAAGTAAAAGCAGGAGTATCTATTTCTATATCACCTCATACATTCCGTCATACATTCGCAACACACATGTTAAATGAAGGAGCAGATATTCGTGCAGTACAAGAGCTATTAGGGCATGAAAATTTATCTACCACAACTATTTATACACATTTAACTAATGAAAAGTTAAGAAGAACATATTTAAACACTCATCCAAGAGCATAAAATCAACTGTAAAATACTACATTTTCTAAAAAATATTAAAAGTTTAAAAAATCATTTTTGTGAAAATTATTGAAAAATAGAACATAAAATGATATACTTTAGTAGTAATAGAGGAAGATATGATTTAATTATCTACCAACTTAAGTTTTATTTTCTTGTATTAAAGCTTTTTTTCAAGATAAGGAGGAATGATGTATGAAAAAAAGTAATAGAGCATTTACGCTCATAGAATTAATCGCTGTATTAGTAATTATGGCAATACTAGCACTTATAGTGACACCACTTGTTATGAATATAATAAGAAAAGCTAGAATTTCTGCAGATAAAAGATCAGTTGATGTATATGGTAGGTCTATTGAACTTGCAATTGCTGGATATTTACTAGATACAGGTAAATTTCCAACCGAAGTATCACAATTAACAATTGAATACTCTGGTAATCAAGTAGTATGTTCTACTACACAAATCAATACTGATTCATCAGTATATTTAGCGGGTTGTACAGTTGCAGGTAGAAGTGTAGATAATTATACTTATGGTTCTGATAAAACTCCACAAGCACCAACATATACTGCATATCAAGTAGGAGATCAAGTAACATATAATAATGTAGATTATTATGTAATTAAAGATTCAGATACAACTGAAGAGTCTGTAACCCTACTAAAAGAAGAACCATTAAGTGTAGCAGAGGTAAATCAATTTGGTGCAGGACATGTAAACAGATATACATATGATTCAGTAGGGACTGCATATAATAGTAATGGTTATGGAGGAATGGCATATTATACAAGTGAAACTTGTGGAAATGTAAATAATACTTGGGTAAGTACAGGATGTAAGACTGATTATGCATCAAGTGAGATTAAATATGTAGTAGATGCATGGAAAACTGCAAAAGCTCCAGCAGCAACAGAAGTAAGATTAATTTCTAAAGATGAGATTGAAACCGAAAGAAAAGAATATGATCCTTGTGGTGGATGTGGCGCAGTTGCTACAGGAGATTTTGCAAAATATAATTGGATGTATAACAATAATTACTGGTATTGGACAAATACTCCATATACTGATTCGTCTTCCTCTGTTTGGCGCGTGAACCACTTTGGCGAGCTTGGATCGTTTTCCGTCTACGGCGACTTCGACGGCGTTGTCCGCCCAGTTATAACAATCTCTAAATCTAATATCTCAAATACAGGAAATTAGACTAATAGTCTAAATAACCGTGTTGAGTTTGAAAGAGGTATAGAGTGAATAGGGAATGCAATGATTTGTGAAACAAATCATTGGAATAGGCAAATAGCGGAGCGTAATTTGCCGTATAAAGCGAACGATGGCATCGAAGATGCGTGAGTGAGCATGCGATTAAATGTGATTAGAGTAGTGAAATAGTGTGATTTATATCATCATGCTATTTCTTTATTTTTTATTGAAAGAAGGTGTTAGTTTTAGGCATAATGTAGTTTGTTGTAAGTTGTATGATGTATGAATAATTATAAAGTATGATTTATGATGGAGGAATTATGTTATGTTAGAGAAATATATTAAGTTAAAGGAGAAATATCCTAAGTCTTTAATAATAATTAAGGCAGGTAATTTCTATGATTGTTTAAATGATGATGCAATTATTATTAATAAATTGTTTAATTATAAGATTAAAGAGTTAAGTAAGTATATTAGAGTTGGTTTTCCAATAAATAGTTTGAATAGAGTAAGAACAATACTTACTAAATATGAGATTAATTATATTACTGTTGATAATAATGATATTACATATTCTAAGTTTATGAGAAATAATTATTCTAAGTATTGTAGTAATGATTATTTTATTATTAAGAATAAGATTAATAGTATTAATGATATATTAAGTAATAATATATTAAATCCTAATATTAAAGATATTGTAAGTAGTATTGAAGGTATTATATGCAGGATAAGTTAATTATATCTATTAAGATAAAGAAGACTATTGAGTTGGTTAGAAAGACTACTTGTAACTATTCTCATGAATATAAATTCTTAAAAGATAATATTATGAATACTTTTTATGATTTACTTAAATTAACTTATAAAGCAAATATATGTAAAGATATAAATGTTAAGAAAGATATTGTTGTAGATATTAAAATGATTGAGTATTATATTAAAGTTAGTTGCGATTATCAATTGATTAGTTATAAGAAGTTTAAACGTATTGGTGATTATTTACTTGAGATTAATAAGATGGTTTATGGTTGGATGAATTATGAAGAGAATAGGTAATTTATATAGTAAGATAACTGATATTAAGAATATTAAAGAGATGTATGATAAGAAGGTTAGGGTTAATACTAAGAATAAGGGGAAGATAGAAAGGTTTGATGAATATTATACATCTAATATGGCTAGGATTAAGTATATGTTAGATAATAAGATATATAAACCTTATAAGTATAATATATTCTTAGTTAAAGAACCTAAGGTAAGACTTATTATGGCACAGTCTATTACTGATAAGATAGTTAATCACTTAGTTAGTAAATATTTCTTAGTAGATGTATTTGAACCATTGTTAATTGATAATAATATCGCAACTAGGATTGGTAAAGGTACTCATATTGGTATTAAGAAGGTAAAAGAGTGTTTAAGAAAGAATATAAATAAAGATTTATATATATTAAAATTTGATATAAGGAAGTATTTCTTTAATTTAGACCATGATATTCTGAAGAATATCATCAGATCTAAAATTAAAGATAGGGATGCAATTAATATATTAGATACTATTATTGATTCTACTAATCATGATTATATTAATAAAGAGATTATTAAGATTAAGAATAGAGAGATTAGTAAGTTAGAGAAGAGTAATAGTTCTAATAAAGATAAATTAATTAAAGAGATTATGGATATACCTTTGTGTAGGAAAGGTGTTGGATGCTCGATTGGTTCGATGAGCTCACAAGCGTTCGCGGTAGTTTATCTTCATAAGTTAGATGATTATATTGTGGAAAAATTAAAACCATTTCTTTATATTAGGTATAACGATGATGGACTGTTAGTATATGATAATAAAGATTATTTAAAGTATTGTTTAAAAGAAATTAATAGAATAGTTACTGATTATAAGTTAGAGTTAAATAATAAAACTAGAATATATCATATAGATGATGGTTTTGAGTTTTTAGGATTTAAATATATTAGGAAAAATAATAAGTTAATTGTTAAAGTTAAGAATCAAACTAAAAAGAAGTTTAAAAGAAAAATGAAGAATATGTATAAATTATATACTAGTGGAAGAATTGAAATAGATAAGTTAAGACAAGTAAAGATGAGCTATTTAGGGCATCTTAAATATGGTAATGCTTGTAATCTTATAAGTAAGACATTAAATAGATATGAGAAGGATTTCTATGATGGTTATGAAGAATTACTAGAATTAAATAGTAAGATAGTTAGAATTGAGGATGATGGTAGTGTTATAATGTGTGAATGATAATTATTTTATTAGGGCTAATACTGTATAAGATGTGAATTCGTCTTCCAATGTTTGGAACGTGAACAACAATGGCGAACTTGGATCGAATTCCGTCAACAACAACAACGGCGTTGTCCGTACAGATTTCTTAGAAACTAAGAGTTATTGAATTATGGTCTTTAACGAAAAGCCTAGGAAAACAAGTGTTATTCCTCTTGTATATACAAGGAAAACTATATTACAGATGATTATGTATTTTGGTAGAGTATTTGAAGAATGGTATAATCTAGAACTGTGATTTTTTTTTGTATGTAAAACTTATGTAAAAAAATGGCAAATACATAAAAAAAGTATTGAACTTGCATTTTGCATTTGTTATAATATGGGATGTTGAAGGAGGAAAAAAATGACAAAGTATGTTTACTTATTCAAAGAAGGAAATGCTGATATGCGTAACCTTTTAGGTGGTAAAGGTGCAAATTTAGCAGAAATGACTAATATTGGACTTCCTGTACCTCAAGGTTTTACAATTACGACTGAAGCATGTACTAAATATTATGAAGATGGTAGAGAAATCAATGATGAAATTCAAAGCCAAATTAATGAATATATTGAAAAAATGGAAAGCATTACTGGTAAAAAATTTGGAGATAAAGAAAATCCTTTACTTGTATCAGTAAGAAGTGGTGCAAGAGCATCTATGCCAGGTATGATGGATACTATTTTAAATTTAGGTTTGAATGAAACTGTAGTTAATACTATTGCTGAAAAATCTAATAATCCACGTTGGGCTTGGGATTGTTATAGAAGATTTATTCAAATGTATTCAGATGTTGTTATGGAAGTTGGTAAAAAATATTTCGAACAACTAATTGATGAAATGAAAGAGAAAAAAGGTGTTACTCAAGATATTGAACTTGATGCTGATGATTTAAAAGAATTAGCTAATGAGTTTAAAAAAGAGTATAAAGATAAAATTGGTACTGATTTCCCAGATGATCCTAAAGAACAATTAATGGGAGCTATTAAAGCAGTATTTAGATCTTGGGATAATCCACGTGCTAATGTATATAGAAGAGATAATGATATTCCATACTCTTGGGGAACTGCTGTAAATGTTCAATCTATGGCATTTGGTAACATGGGTGATGACTGTGGAACTGGTGTTGCATTTACAAGGGACCCTGCAACTGGAGAAAAAGGATTATTTGGTGAATTCTTAACAAATGCACAAGGAGAGGATGTTGTTGCAGGAGTGCGTACTCCAATGCATATAACTGAAATGGAACAAAAATTTCCAGAAGCATTTAAAGAATTTAAAGAAGTTTGTAAGACTCTAGAAAATCACTATCGTGATATGCAAGATATGGAATTTACTGTTGAACATGGTAAACTATATATGTTACAAACAAGAAATGGTAAGAGAACTGCTCAAGCTGCTTTAAAGATTGCATGTGACTTAGTTGATGAAGGAATGCGTAGTGAAGAAGAAGCTGTAGCTATGATTGATCCAAGAAACTTAGATACATTACTTCATCCACAATTTGATGCAAAAAAATTAAAAGAAGCAACACCAATTGGAAAAGGATTAGGAGCATCTCCTGGTGCTGCATGTGGTAAGGTTGTATTTACTGCTGATGATGCTGTTGCATGGAATGAAAAGGGAGAAAAAGTTGTATTAGTTAGACTTGAAACATCTCCAGAAGATATTACTGGTATGAAAGCTTCACAAGGTATTCTTACTGTTCGTGGAGGAATGACATCTCATGCTGCAGTTGTTGCTCGTGGTATGGGTACTTGCTGTGTATCTGGTTGCGGCGACATTGTAATGGATGAAGAAAACAAGAAATTTACTCTTGCAGGAATTACTTTCCATGAAGGAGATGAAATTTCTATTGACGGATCTACTGGTAACATTTATAATGGTATTATTCCAACAGTAGATGCTACTATTGCTGGTGAATTTGGTAGAGTTATGGAGTGGGCAGATAAGATTCGTACACTAAAAGTTAGAACTAATGCAGATACTCCAGCAGATGCTAAAAAAGCTCGTGAATTAGGTGCAGAAGGTATTGGACTTTGTCGTACAGAGCACATGTTCTTTGAGGAGACAAGAATTGCTGCATTTAGAGAAATGATTTGTTCTGATACTGTTGAAGAAAGAGAAGCTGCTCTAGATAAGATTTTACCTTACCAACAAGGTGACTTTGAAGAATTATATGAAGCACTTGAAGGATATAGTGTTACAATTCGTTTCTTAGATCCACCTCTACATGAATTTGTACCTACAGAAGAAGCAGATATTAAAAAACTTGCTGATGCTAAAGGTAAGACTGTAGAAGAAATTAAAAACTACATTAATTCATTACATGAATTTAACCCAATGATGGGACACCGTGGATGTAGACTTGCAGTAACTTATCCAGAAATTGCTAAAATGCAAACTAAAGCTGTTATTCGCGCTGCTATTAATGTTTCTAAAAAACATCCAGATTGGAACATTGTTCCAGAAATTATGATTCCACTTGTATGTGAATTAAAAGAATTAAAATATGTTAAAAATATTGTAGTTGAAACTGCAGATGCAGAAATTAAAGCTGCAAAATCTAAATTAAAATATCAAGTTGGTACTATGATTGAGATTCCTCGTGCTGCTCTTACTGCAGATGAAATTGCTACTGAAGCTGACTTCTTCTGCTTTGGAACTAACGATTTAACTCAAATGACATTTGGATTCTCAAGAGATGATGCTGGTAAGTTCTTAGATGCTTACTATGATGCAAAAATATTCGAGAATGATCCATTTGCTAGATTAGATCAAAATGGTGTTGGAAAACTTATGGAAACTGCAATTAAATTAGGTAAACCAGTTAATAAGAATTTACATATTGGTATTTGTGGAGAACACGGAGGAGATCCAACTTCAGTTGAGTTCTGTCACAATATTGGACTTGATTATGTATCTTGTAGTCCATTTAGAGTACCAATTGCTAGACTTGCTGCTGCACAAGCCGCAATTAAAGCAAAGAAGAATTAATATAAAATGATTAAAAGACTAGGTAAAACTAGTTTTTTTTATGGTATAATTTAAGTAGGTGATATTATGAAAATAGCTATTATATCTGATATACATGGTAATTTAGAGGCTTTAAAATCAGCTTTTGAAGATATAGAAAGTAAAAATATTAATAAAATATTTTGCTTAGGAGATATTATTGCAAAGGGTAGTCATCCAAAAGAGTGTATAGATTTAATAAGAGAAAAATGTGAAATAGTGTTAAAAGGAAATTGTGATGAATATTTTACAAGTAATATAGATTTATCAAATAAAACTGCTCAAGAAATAGAGAGAATAAAATGGAATAAAGGTAAGTTAGATGATGAATCTATTAGTTACTTAGTTAATTTACCTTTTTGTTATGAATTCTATATGAGTGGAAGACTTATTAGATTAGTACATGCTCATCCAGAAAGAATTGATAAGTTCACTGGAAATATTGATTCAATAAATAATATATATGATTTGGTCTTACCTAGTAGTAATACTATCAGTGATGAAAAAGCCGATGTCTTAATATATGGACATATTCATACCCCATATGTTCAAAAAATGTATAATAGATATATTATTAATGCAGGATCAGTTGGGAATGCTATAGATGTATTTAGAAATCCATCAAAAGATGGAATTGTAAAAAATACTACGGTTGCAAATTACTTAGTATTATCAGGCAACTTAGATTCTAGAAGTATTGATGAAACATTTTCATTTGAATTAGTTAGTGTTCCATATGATATAGAACGAGAAATTAATAATAGTGAAGATAATATTGAATTAAATTCTTATTCTGAAGAATTAAGAAGTGGTATGTATCGTGATATGGAAAAGATATATAATTCTTTTGCTTCTAGGGGAATAAAGAAAGAAGATATATAAGTCATTTAGTCTTAATCACCTCAAACTAGCCTATAGTACAAGCTGCCATAAAGTCGAGCCAAAAATAGAACGGGAAGTCGTTCCAATAAATTAAATTAATGAAAGAACCGAAAGGTTCTTTTTTGTTGCAATAAAAAGGAGGTGATATGCAACAAACAAATTTATATCACTTGAAAGGAAGTGATTTTATAAAAAATAATTGTTCTTAATATTTAAACAAAATAGTCGCCATAAGGTTTGGACGACTTTTTTTATTAGTAAAAATTGTAAAACGAAAGGAGAGATATAATATGTTTTATAAAAAAGAATTATTAGAGAATATGTCACAAGGGGCAAGATTAAAATTTATAAGGGTTATTGAAAATTTAGAACTGGATGATGTAGCTAAATATATGGGATATAGTAGTAATAAGTCAATTCGCGAATGGGAAAATAATTCAAAGAGTCCAGATGCTACAATTTTAAAAAGATTAGCAGAAATATACGGAGTAAGTATTGATGCAATAAAAAAATATGATTTCGTTGATCCAATTGATGAAATATATTATCCAATGTGGTTGGAGGAACAATATCCATATTATCAGTTTCAACTACCAGATAGATTTAAATGTTCAGCATATAACCTTAATGTTCAAAATGGAATAAATGAATGGTTAAAGATGGGAGAAAAAAGAGAAAATTATGAAATAACAGATTAAGAATATCTTGAATGGAAATTAAATTTTAAATTGAAAATAAATTACATTAGCTCAAATCTCAAAAAAAAAATTTAAAAAAATATGATATAATTAAAATGAAAGTATAAATCTTGAGTTTGACAGTAAAAATGAGTTAACCTAAATAAAATAAGGGTAAACTCATTTTTTAAATGTTGTACATTATATTTTTTTTTCTAATTATTTTAAAATTTTTCTAATTTCTTTTAGATTTAAGTATTTGTGTGATAAATCAACATTAAAAACATTTTCTATGCTTTTAATTATTTCATCATAATAATCAAATAGATAAAAGTCATGTTCTAGATTACTACATGAATATTTTTTAAGTGATTCTATAATAGTTCCAGAATAGTATTTATTATTTAATTTTAGTTCAAGTAATCTCATTATAACAAGTGAAATAAAACAAGTAAGAAAATGAGCTTCAATATGTTCTTTTGTCCATACATAAACTGGCCTAGCTTTAAATTCACTTTTTGTAATTTTAAAAGATTGTTCTATTTTCCAAAGTCCTTTGTAAATATCTCTTATTTCTTTATCTGAAAGATTTTTTTCACTAGTTACTATAGAATAGTAGCCATCAAATTTTTCTTCTTCTTTTATTTTGTCTTCATTTAAACTTAAATTTTTATTAATTACAACACCAGAATCTTTTTCATATGAAATGTTGTTTATATATCCTGCAGCTCCAATAGAAGTAGCTCTATTATATCTTCCAGGATTTTTTATTAAATCTTTGGCTTTTTCTATAACAAGTTCTCTTTCCTTTTTTTGTTTATCTGCGTATTTTTGTGAGTAGTATACCATTTGTTTTTGATATATATTAGTTACATTAGACCTTTTGTTGTTTCTTTGAATCTGTATTTTTTTTGCAAATATTCTAGATTTATGTTTCCATAATATATTATTACCATCTTCATCAACAATTTCATCAGTAATAAAATCATCTTTCAAAGCCCAATCTTGAAATTCTTTGTCCGCACCTCTAATGGACTGTCCATATACATATCCATCATGATTTGTTTTATTATCATCATTTTTACCAGCTAAAAAGAATGTATTGTCGGAAGTATTTAAACCACGATCAGCTACAACAATAGTTCTTTCAATTCCAAATTTAGATTTAGTTCTTTTAACTATTGGTCTTAAAGTTATTTTTTCACTTTGATTACCAGGAAATAAATCATAAGATAAAGGTATACCAGTTCTGTCCATTAAAAGACCCATACCTATAATAGGCTCTGGTCTATGTTCTTTACTAGGACCTTTTTTTCTATATCCTTTTTCTAAAATATTTCCATTTTCATCAATTAAATCCTTGTCATTATAGGATACTTCAAAATAATAATTTGTACAGTCATAATAAGAAGTAGATGCATCACGGGTATAAGAGTCTTTTGTATTATTCCAGATTAATGTTTGAAGTTCTTCTTTTAAATTATCAAAGTAATCTAAACTTCTATATAAATCTTTTAGTGAAAAATTAAATTTATCAAAGAAAATTTCCTTATTATTATAAGTCTCGTTTTTTGATGATGGATAGAGAATTCTTGAAAAGACTAATAGTTCTAAAATAGAATTTAAATCATATTCCAGCTTTAAATTTTTTTGTTTTATTTTAAGAAATTCTTTAAAACCAATTTCATCATAAATTTTCTTCAAAGCAAAATATCCTAAATTTTTTCTTGAGGAAGAAAGAGATAACTTTTTAGAGTCAATATTTTTTATAGTAAGTTCTTTTATTCTATCCTCGTTTATTTCTTTAGCTTTATTTTTAAAATAAGTAATAGGATCATCATATTGTTTTTTTAAATCGTCTAAATATCCGATTTTTTTTATAGTCCTTTGTTTTGCTTTTCCGTTTTCATCTCTATAGCCTTCAACAAAAGATAAATATATTTTACCTTTATAGCCAGGACAAGCTTTTAGATACATATTCATCAACTACTTTCATTATATACATTATATCACAATGTGCGACAATGTACAACAATAAAATAGTAAAAACTTGACAAAAATAAAGCCTTATTCTAAAAGGCTTAATATATCATTAATTAATTACACAACTGTCAAACTTCGGATAGTAAAGGTGTTATTAATTTGTCAGGAGTAAATTATCCTGTATATACGATTAATAATAATAGAATGTTATCACCAATTGAACTATCTGAATTTTTAATGTATAATGTTAGTGAAATATTAAAGTATTATGAAGAATTTAAGGAGGAAAAAAGTTATAAATATGAAAGAAATTCAAAAGGAAATATGGCAAAATAAACTTAATAAAGGATTCAATACAACAGATGTTAATAAAGAATTTTGCTTATTATATGGAGAAGTTGCTGAAGCATATGATGCATATAGAAAAAATAAAGAAGATTTAAATGAAGAACTTGCTGATATCGCTATTTACTTAATGGGACTTTCTGAAATGCTTGGATTTGATTTAGAAGAAGAAATTCTTAAAAAAGTTGATAAGAATAGCAAGAGGGTCTATAAAAATATAGATGGTGTTAATGTAAGAGTTAGCGATTAGTTAATTTAAAAGTCATTTTAGTCTTAATCGGCCCTAACTTGCCTATAGTACAAGCTGCAATCAAAGCAAAGAAGAATATTAATAACTACAAAAATTAAGTTGAAATATACTTAATTTTTTATTGATTTATATGTTGCATATATGCTACAATATATATGAGGTAATGATTATGAAAAATATAAGTACTGAAATAATAAATGATAACGAGTTTGATTTAATATGTGAATATATAAAATTAAGAAATAAATCAAATATTAGTCAATCTGAATTAGCAAAGAGAGTTGGTATAGCTAGATCAACAGTTGCAAGAATGGAAAAGAATTTACATTCGATATCACTTGGAACATTTACTAAACTATTAGAAGCAATGAATTATAAATTAGAAATAGTTGGAAAGGAGGATAGTAATGAACCAGGATAAAATGTATTTAATTAATAAATTATTTAATGATAAAACTATAAGAACAGTATGGGATAAAGATGAAGAAAAGTATTATGTAAGTGTTACAGATGTTGTAGGAGCAGTTTCAGAAAGTAAAGATGGTAGAAAGTATTGGAATAAGTTAAAACAGCGTTTAAAAGAAGAAGGAAATGAGTCGGTGACAAATTGTCACCAACTGAAATTAAAATCTTCAGATGGTAAATATTATGCAACTGATGTTGTTGATATTGAAGGAATGTTTAGACTTATTGAATCAGTACCAAGTAAGAATGCAGAACCTATTAAACAATGGCTAGCTAAATTAGGTAGTGAAAGAATTGATGAAGTATTTGATCCTTCAATAGCTACTCAAAGATCAATTGATTTATATCGAGCTAAAGGTTTTGATGAAAAATGGATTACCGAACGAATAAAAGGTGTTCAAAATAGAAAAGAATTAACAGATGTATGGAAAGATGGAGGAATAACTGAACAAAAAGAATATGCAATCTTAACTAATGAAATATATAAAGAATGGTCTGGCATGAAAGCAAATGAATATAAAGAATTCAAAGGATTAAAAAAAGAAAATTTAAGAGATAATATGAGTCGTATAGAAGAACTCTTAACAGATTTAGGAGAAGAAGCTACTAAAGAATTAGCTAAAGAACATAAACCAAAAGGTTTAGAAGCAAATAAAAAAATAGCTAAGTTAGGTGGACATGCTGCCAAATCAGCAAGAGATGATTTAGAAAAGAATCTAGGAAGAACAGTAATAACATCTAATAACAATTTAAATTATGGGTATATAGATGATAATAGAAAAATAGAAAATAAGTAAAAATTGAATAAATAAGTTGTTTTAGTCTATTTCGTTCCAAACCTTTATGAGGTACAAGCTGCAATCAAAGCAAAAAACAATAAGTAATTAAACTAAAAAAGATTAGAGAAATCTAGTTTTTTTTAAATTAAATCACATTCAATAATTTAATCATTTAATTTTATGGTAAAATAATTGTAGGATGTGAGAATAATGAATAATGATTTAGAGCACAAAGAATTATCTTCTAAAAGTAAAGAAGAAATAATGGAACTATTTAAAACAAATGAAGATGGACTAAATATAAATGCTTTTCGTCATAGATTAGAACAATATGGAGAAAACATCGCAACTAATAGAAAAAAGAAAACCCCATTATATTTTATGTTTGAAGCATTAAAGGATAAGTTTGTCTTAATATTATTTTTTCTTGCCACAATTGATTTTATTACAGATGATAAAATAGGTGCTTTTATAATACTTGGTATTATATTAATAAGTGTTATTATAAGGTTTAGTCAAGATTGGTCCACATATAAATTTAATGAAAAATTAAAAGAACAAATAAGGATATTTACTGATGTTATAAGAGAAGGTAAACAAAAAGAAATAAGACAAGAAAAAGTAGTCTATGGAGATATTATTACATTAAGTGCTGGAAGTGTTATACCAGCAGATTTATATTTGTTTGAAAGTAAAGACTTATTTATTAATCAATCAGTATTTACTGGTGAAAGTGCAGCAGTAGAAAAGAATATCAATATAGAAAGTAAAACTAATGATCCTATAGATATAAATAATATATGTTTAATGGGTTGTAATGTTATAAGTGGTCAAGGAAAAGGTGTAGTTATTAAAACTGGACTTAATACATTTATAGGTAATATGAACAAACAAAAAGAAGTAGTTAAAGAAGAAACAACTTTTGATAAAGGTATGAATCATATTACAGGGCTTCTTATTAAATGTATGGTGATAATTTGTATATTAGTATTTGTAATTTATGGAATGATAAGAGGAAATATCAATCAAGCAATATTGTTTGCTTTATCAATCGCTGTAGGTATTACACCTAGTATGTTACCAGTGATAGTTAATGTTAACTTAACTAAAGGAAGTAAAGCATTAGCTAAAAAGAATACTCTAGTTAAAAGTATTAAATCAATTCAAAATTTAGGTTCTATGGATGTGTTATGTACTGATAAAACAGGAACTCTTACAAAGAACAACATTGAACTACAAAAGTATATTAATGTTGATGGAGAAGATGATGATTATGTACTAAAATGTGCATATGTTAATAGTTCTCTTGGTACGGGGTATAAAAACATAGTAGATAAAGCTATAATTCAATATGCCAAAAGTCATAATGTAGATATATCTAACTATAAAAAAATAGATGAAATTCCATTTGATTATATGAGAAAAAGATCATCAATAGTTGTGACTCATCATGATAAAATTAGAGTAATTGCCAAAGGAGCATTAGAAGAAATAGTAAAAGTATGTGATATGGCGCGAGTAAATGGAGAAGAGGTTCCAATTACAAAAGAAATAACAGAAAAAGTAAATAAAAAAGCCGAAGAAATGGCAAAAGATGGAATGCAAGTAATTGCTCTAGCAGTTAAACCAGAATATACTGGTGTAGATGAGTATGATGCAGAAGATGAAGTGGATTTTACATTAATTGGCTTAATTGCATTCTTGGATCCACCAAAACCATCAGCAGAACAAACTATTAAAAAATTAAAAGAATATGGTGTAGATATAAAAATACTAACTGGAGATAATGCTTTTGCAACTAAAAATATATGTAATGCTGTTGGAATAGAAACTAAAATTTTAACTGGAAAAGAAATAGATGAATTAAATGATTATGAACTAAGTAAAAAAGTAGAAGAAATAGATATATTTGCAAGAATGAATCCAATGCAAAAAGAAAGAGTAGTATCAATTCTAAGAAAAAATGGACATTCAGTAGGTTATATGGGTGATGGAGTAAATGATGCTCCAGCACTAAGAAGTTCTGATGTCGGAATAAGTGTAGATGGAGGAACAGATATTGCCAAAGAATCAAGTGATATAATTCTTTTAGAACAAAACTTAGAAGTAATACATAATGGTGTTATAGAAGGTAGAACTGTTTATGGAAATATATTAAAATATATGAAACTAGCTTTAAGTCAAGACTTTGGGGATGTATTTAGTATCTTAATTGCATCTATATTTTTACCATTCTTACCGTTATTACCAATTCAAATGTTAATACAAGATTTTATTGTAGAATTATCACAAATTGGTATACCATATGATAATGTTGATGAAGGTTTCTTAAGGAAAGTAAAAAAGTGGGACATAAAATCAATAGGAAGATTTATGGTTATATTTGGAGTTATCTCATCAATTACAGATATAGTAGCATTCCTAGTATTCTGGTTTGTATTAAAATATAATTCAATGAATTTACAAGCTTATTTCCAAACAGCATGGTTTGTTGAGTGTATTGTTACAGAAACATTTATGATATTCTATATAAGAACAAATCATATTACAAAATCTAGACCAAGTAATACTTTATTACTATTAACATTCTTAACAATAGTTGCAACTATAACTGTACCTATAGTATTAAGCTTTACAACAGGATTTAACTTCGTAATATTACCAGCTATATATTATTTATATTTAATTGGTTTTGTAGTAATATATGGAGTAATTGCACAAATAGTAAAAAGTATATATATTAAAAAATTTGGTGAGTGGTTATAATAATTATATAAATATAGTTATATATTTTCACAAATAAGAATTAATTCATATATGTGTTGCGAGTTATACTGCAATTCAGACCGCAATCAAAGAAAAAATAAGTAAATAATAAAACAAAAGACTAGAATTTCTAGTCTTTTTTTGTTCGGAAAATAGTAATTTTCCGAACTCTTTTTACGTGAAAAATTTTTGAAATATGTGATATAATTTATGTAGAATGTTAAGAGGAGTGATAACCATGGATTTAAAAGAAGCAATGAAAAAGAGACATATGGTTCGTAAATATACAGATAAACCTTTGTCAGACGAATTAATTAGGAAGATAAATGAAAGAATAGAAATAAATAATAAAAAATATAATCTTAATATGAAACTTATGATTAACAATAACAAAGGTGTAAGTAGTATTATGAAGTTAATAATGGCTAAAGGTGTAAATAACTTTATAATTCTTGCGGGAGATGTAAGTGAAAATTTAGATGAAAGATTAGGATATTCTGGTGCTGATATAATGTTATATGCACAAACGCTGGGATTAAATACATGGTGGGTTGGTGGAACTTTTAATAGATCTGTAAGAAAGTACGTGGATAATAAAAATGTGACTGGAATAATTGCTATTGGATTTGGTCAAACGCAAGGAGTTCCACATAAGTCAAAAAGTGTAGAAGAAGTTTCTAAATATAATGGTTCTACAATTCCTGAATGGTTTGTTAATGGAACTGAAAGTGCATTGCTCGCCCCAACAGCTTTAAATAAACAAGATTTCATGTTAATAGGGAATGGCAACAAAGTTAAAATAGAGTGTAGTAATGGTATATTTACAGGAAGCAATGTGGGATTAATAAAATATCATTTTGAATTGGGAGCTGGAAAAGAAAATTTTGAATGGGAATAGTTAAAGTTGAGTTGATGTTTTAATTAATGTCGGAAACTTTTGATATTCCGTTCTCTTCGCAATAGGTTGCTAATGCGAAAACATTAATAAATAAAATAATCGCACTATTAAGATATTAGGAATCGAGTAATCGGTTCTTTTTAGTAGTATTCTGATTAGTAAGTTAATGAAAAATAAACCATAAAATGTGATATAATTGAACTGATAGACAAATAGCTATTTGTATAGGAGAATGAATTAATGAAAAATAAAGGAATTATAATTGGATTAATAATTGGAATCGTAATGGCAATTTTATGGAGTATAGTTTTTGTTAATATACTAAATAGTATGTCTGGAATTGGAATAGGAATAGGTTTTGGCATAAGTTTTGTTCCGGCATTTAGTTTGATTTTCGCAAAAGAAGATAATAAAAAGCAATAATAAAAATTATAATTTATCAATCAAATCAGAATATTAAAATTTAGTGATTGTTACGATAAGTAACACAAATGTTTATAAAAGTATATTTAATAATAGAACTAAATATCATACTATTTTATCAGTGAGGTGAAATTATGGAATTTTCAAGTAAGATAAAAGAAGTCAGAAAAAAAGAAAATCTAACTCAAGAAGAGTTTGCTGAAAAAATATTTGTTTCACGCAATGCAGTTGCAAAATGGGAAACTAACAGAGGATATCCTGATATTCAAAATTTGATTACTATTAGTGATGTTTTTGAAATCAGTTTAGATGAGTTGATAAAAAAAGATAAAAATGTCAAAAACAAGATAATTGCAGAAAGCTCTTCTAAAAAATGGCACCTTCTCGTGATTATATATTTAATAACTATTATCTTTTATATTTTATATTTTCTATTTGCTCATAAAATATTTATGATAGGTTTCTTGATTGCCACATTGTTTATGTTAGTAATAGAAGTATACATTTTTATAAAAGATAAAATATATAAAAATAAATGATCGCAAGATTAAGATATTGTGAACATAAAAGATAGAATTGAAAAAATATTTTATCTTTTTTTAGTAATATTCCGTTCCTTATAGGTATAAATTTTTATACCTATTTTTTATGGTTTATTGACTAAACTAATTAGATTAGTTATAATAATAATGTAATTAGTTAGGAGGATATTATGGCAAGAAATAGTATTAGTGATGAGCTAATTATTGAAACATCTGCTAGACTTTCAAATAAAGTTGGATTAGATAATTTATCTTTAAAAATGATTGCTGAAGAATTGGATATAAAATCTCCATCTTTATATAACCATATTTCAAGTCTTGATGACATTAAAGAAAAACTAATGATTTATGGTTGGAAAGAATTGGGAGAAAAGGCAATTGATTCAGCAGTTGGTGTATCAGGTTATGATGCACTAAGAAAAATGTGTTATGCATTTTATGACTATACTACAAATAACAAAGGTGTATTTCAAGCAATGCTTTGGTATAACAAATTTAAAAGTGATGAAATGGCAAATGCAACAATAAAAATATTTGGCATATTACATAAAATATTAGAACCATTAAATATTAGTAGTAATAATGTAGAGCATATTATAAGAACTTTAAGAAGTTTTTTAGAAGGTTTTTCTTTATTGGTTAATAATAATTCATTTGGTAATCCAATATCTATTAAAGAAAGTTTTGATTTATCGTTAGATATTATTATTAATGGAATAAAATCTTTGGAAGGAGTTAAATAAAATGAATGAGTATATTAATTTAGATGAAAAGAATATTGATGAAGAACATATTTGTTGTGCAATTGG
>CAMKGA010000012.1 GCA_946412015.1 uncultured Caryophanales bacterium | reverse complement strand
TTGACGGTTTTTGTCGTGGACAAAATTCATGTCTTTATTTTCAACCTTCCTCCTAAAAAATAAATGAGGATTTACCATCCCCATCTTTGAACTGTATATGTTGTATTATTACTAGTGGTTGAATATATCTCAGGATCAGACTCTGTTGTATAAGCTAAATCCATCCATACTAAGCCATTCTGCCATGCTCTTCTCATACTACCACCAGTATCTAAAACTACTGCATTAAATGATCCCAACACTGGATGATCAACTGTTACTATAGTTCCACACGGAAACTTAGATAGATCTGCTGCAACAATTCTAACATTACCATATGTAGCATCATTATAATGATCCCCATTTCCTGTTAAAGTATGAGTAGAACCATCTTGAGCTTTACAAGCTAAATATCCAACACCATTACAGCCTACACAATCTGCTCCATAACCTGTCATTTTTCCAACAAATACTGCATCAGAAGTACTACTTGTATCAGCTACAACTTCTTCTTTTTCAGTTTCTATAGGTGTAACTACAACATTTTCTTCTTCTTTTACTTCTTCAATTTCAGGCACTATTTCAACGAAATTGTAAGACGAAACCATTAATTTAGGATTAATTTCATATTTAATCACTGAACTAATCTTTTGCATCGCTTTTTTTCTAGTAACTGATACAGTATTAATTACTATACTAGCAACTAAAAAAAATACTAATCCCGATGAAACTAATAAAGCCATTTTTTTTATGCTCATTTTTCACCTCGTCATAACTCATGACATAATAATTGTACCATATATAAATATTTGAGTCAAATAGCACTATTTAATATTAAATGTAGATAAGCAGTTATTATTTATAGTATTTATTGCTTCTTCATATGAACATTTTTTAATTTTTACTATTTCATCTAATATATATTTAATATTTCCTGAATTATTTTCTTTACCTCTAAATGGTTCTGGACTAAGATATGGGCTATCTGTTTCTGTTAAAATATCATTAAGTGATATTTCTCTTACTATTTCTCTTAATTTTTTTCCATTCTTAAATGTTACTACTCCCCCTACTCCTATTTTATATCCTAAATCTATAAATTTTTTTGCCATTTCTAAACTTGATGAAAAACAGTGAATAGTACCTTTTAATTTATAACTACTTAATATATTATATGTATCAAGTATAGCATCTCTACTGTGTACTACAATTGGTAAATTATATTTGGTTGCTATATCGAGTTGTAATTTAAAAAGATTAATTTGTCTATCTTTATTTTCACTAGTATAATGATAATCTAATCCAATCTCACCTATACCAATAATTTTGGAATTATTAATATTTTTAGTAATAATATCTATATCATATTTATTATCCACTTCTTCTGGATGTATACCAAGAGTTCCATATACATTTGAATACTTATTTACAAGTTCTATAACTTTTAAATTTGATTTATCATCATATCCACTAGTTATAATTATTCCATCAAAACTTTTTATTATTTCATCTATATTACTACAACAATCTAAGTGACAATGTGAATCTATCATATAAACCTCCATAAAAAAATTATACCATATTTATAGTATAATTTATTATTTATTTATATATATTAACAGTACATATACATACATTACTACTAAATATATAAAATCTTTTATATCTAAACTAACAACAAAACTTCCAAAAACACACATACTAACAGCACATAGTAACAAAATTACTAATTTACTACTAGTTTCTTCTGTTGTCATAAATTCTCCTTATCCTTATCTACTATAACATATAATTTATATGCTTTGGAAGAAGAATTAACTTTTTTTAACGACTAATTGCTACATTTTACGCATTACTTTACATTTTTATCTATTCTTGCAAATAAAGGTTCTGGATCATTTAGTTTTATATCTGCATCTAATCCATCAAAATTATCAATTGAATCATACCCTTTATTTTCTGTATTAAGTTGTTTAAATATCTTATCAGATGTTTCAGGTAAGAAAGGTCTTAATAAAACAGCTCCTACACGAATGGATTCAAGTAAATTATAAATAACAGTCTTAAGTCTTGGAATGTCTTCTTTTGCTAGTTTCCAAGGCATTGTTTCATCAATATATTTATTAGATCTTCTAAATATTTCAAATACTTCATCAATAGCATCTGCTACTTTTAAATTATCCATACATTCTTCTACTTTTTTCTTGGCAGATAAAACAACATTTTTTAATTCATCATCAATTGTATCAACAACATCAACTTCTGGAACAACACTATCAAAATATTTTTTTGCCATTGATATTGTTCTATTTACTAGATTTCCTAAAATATTAGCTAAGTCAGAATTATATCTTTCTATCATTAAATCATTAGTATATGTTCCATCATTAGCAAAAGGCATCTCATGTAACATATAATATCTTACTGCGTCAACTCCGAATTCTTTTACTAAATCATCCGCATATATAATATTTCCTTTAGACTTACTCATTTTATCTTCACCTGTAAGCATCCAAGGATGACCAAATACTTTTTTTGGAAGAGGTAAATCTAACGCCATTAACATAATTGGCCAATAAATTGTATGAAATCTCAAGATATCTTTACCAATTAAATGTACATCACATGGCCAAAACTCAGAAAATTTATCCGAACTACCATCTGGATCGTAGCCTAAGAAAGTAATATAATTGCTTAAAGCATCAATCCAAACATATATTACGTGTTTATCATCAAAACTAACTGGAATTCCCCAATCGAATGTTGTACGTGAAACACATAAATCTTGTAATCCTGGTTTAATAAAATTATTTATCATTTCATTTTTTCTGCTTTCTGGTTGAATAAAATCAGGATGTTCATTAATATATTCAACAAGTCTATCAGCATAATTACTTAATTTAAAAAAGTATGCTTCCTCACTAGCTTTAGTAACTTCTCTTCCACAATCTGGACATTTTCCGTCAACAAGTTGTGATTCTGTAAAAAAAGATTCACAAGGAGTACAATATAATCCTTCATATTTTCCTTTATAAATATCTCCTTGATCATATAATTTTTTAAAAATTTTCTTTACTATTTTTTCATGATTAGGATTTGTTGTTCTAACAAATTTATCATAACTTGTATTCATTATATCCCATATTTGTTTAACTTCAAGAGATACTTTATCTACATATTCTTGTGGCTTAATGTTTGCTTCTTTTGCCTTTTGCTCTATTTTTTGTCCATGCTCATCAGTTCCTGTTTGAAAATAAACATTATATCCTTGCATTCTTTTAAACCTAGCAATAGCATCAGCTAAAACAATTTCATAAGTATTTCCTATATGCGGTTTTGATGAAGTATACGCAATTGCAGTTGAAATATAAAAATTCTTATTCATAAATATCCTCCTAACTAAAAATAATCACATTTGCGTGATTATTACCGCTCATTCGTGCTTATTATAGCACATATATTTTTATTCCTCAAGATATTTAGTTATAAAAGAAGATACAATGTTTGATATCTGTAACTGTTCAATATTTAACTTATCTGTAAGGGAAAATATCATAATAATTCCAATACATTCGCCATCCTTAATTATAGGATTTGTAACATAACTACAATTATATTTTTTATTTTCTATTATATCTATTTCTTTAAAATATGCCTCTAGCATTTTTTCTCTTTTTTCAATTTTTTCCGATAAAAAAGAACTAATATTTTGATTAATTAATTCTTTTTTTAAATTTCCTGATGCAGCAATTATTGTATGTAAATCAGTAATTATAATGTTATTTTTCAAAAATGTGTACATTGCATCGGTGAGTTCTTGAGATAAATCAGATATCTTATTAATCATTGAAAATTTTTTCATCATTATTGTATCATCATTTACAAATATTTCTATACTTTCACCACTTTTTAATCTTAAATTATTTCTAATTTCTTTTGGTATAACTATCCTACCAAGTTCATCAATTCTTCTTATAATACCTGTTGATTTCATATATTTCTCCTTACTACTTTTATTCTGGAAAAATTATGAAATTTTATTCTATTAAATTACTTTTTTATCTTTTTTTATAATGTCAAGTAAATCGTTTAAATAATATATATAGTGCTTATCTAATTTATTAATCAAAAGTTCAATATTAATCATACCTAATTTCATTGAAAATCTAAAATTTCTATTTAAAGATATTACATCAACAAATAACTTATCTCCATCCAAAATATTATTATATTCTTTTGGTAGTGTAATAATAACACTATTTTTATTTTGCTTAATATTAGTTATATTTAAATCTTTAGCCTTTTTTTCAAATAATTGTTCATGCATATACACAATAATTCTATCATTTAATAATCCAAATCTATCTTCTAACTCATTTTTTAATTTATTTAATTTTTCTATTGAATCTATTTCGCTAATCTTTTTATGAATCTCAATTTTTAAGTCTTCTTCTTTTACATAATCATCAGATATATTATTTGATACTTCTATTAACGGTTGTTCCTTAGTATCATGTTCTACTTTTTTTCCTTTTAATAAATTAACCTCATCATTTAGCATATTTAAAAACATATCAACACCAACACTATCTACAAAACCAGATTGTTCTCCACCAAGTAAATCACCAGCTCCACGTATGGATAAATCTCTCATTGCGATAGCAAAACCGCTACCAAGTTCTGTGAAATCTTTAATAACACTTAATCGTTTTTTTGCTATATCAGATAATACTTTTCCACGATGATACATTAAATAACAATAAGCTATTTTATTACTTCTACCTACTCTTCCACGTATTTGATATAACTGTGATAAACCAAATCTATCTGCATCTACTACAATTAATGTATTAACACTAGGTATATCAATACCAGTTTCAATAATAGTTGTACAAAGTAATACATCATATTCTTTATTTTGAAATTGAAACATTATATTTTCAATTTGATTTTTTTCCATTCTTCCGTGTATATATGTAATTTTAGCATCTGGAACAATTTTACTTATTTCACTTTTTTTATCTTCCATATTTTCTATACTATTATAAAGAATAAATACTTGCCCTTCTCTAGATATTTCCTTATATATTGCATCTTTTATAATAGAATTATTCTCTTCTAAAACATATGTCTGAACTGGAAATCTATCAACTGGAGGAGTTTCAATTAATGAAAGACCTCTAATACCTGATACAGCCATTTGTAATGTTCTTGGAATTGGTGTTGCAGATAGAGTTAAAACATCTATATTATTCTTATATTCTTTAATTTTTTCTTTATGTTTAACACCAAATCTTTGCTCTTCATCAATTATAAGTAATCCTAAATTTTTAAATTCAATATCTTTTCCAAGTACTCTATGAGTACCAATTAATAAATCTATTTTTCCCTCTTTTAATCTTGTAATTATCTCCCTTTGTTTTTTTACAGGTACAAATCTATTTAATAATTCAATCTCAACATCAAATGCATTAAATCTATCTTTAGCATTTTGATAATGTTGACTTGATAAAATTGTTGTTGGACACAATATTACTACCTGTTTATGACTCATTATTGCCTTAAAGACAGCTCTAAAAGCAACCTCAGTTTTACCATAACCAACATCGCCACATAAAAGCCTATCCATTGGTTTATTACTTTCCATATCTTTTTTTATTTCTCTCGTTGCCTTTAATTGATCGGATGTTTCTTTATATGGAAATTCTTTTTCAAACATTATTTGTTCTTCACTATCTTTATAAAAAGCAAAACCTTTAGATGCCTCTCTTTCAGAGTAAAGTTTTAATAAATCAATTGCAATTTTCTCTACCCTTTTTTTTGTTTTTAATTTTGTCTTTGCCCATTCACTTGAACCCAATTTATTTATTACTGGTGTGTAATCTTCTTTAGATGAATATTTACTAATTAAATCAATTTTTTCAACAGGAACATATAATTTATCGTGATCCTTATATTCAAGCATAATATAATCGCGCTCTAGACCATTTTTATTAAGTGTTTTTATTCCCTGATAAATACCAATACCATGAATGTAATGAACTATATAATCTCCCTTTTCAAGTTTATTTATATCTCTAATTTTATTTCCCATTCTAAACTTAGCTTTATAAATATAATTAGTATCTTTTTTATTAAACAATTCTTTTTCAGATATTACAATATATTTTTCAAAAATAAAACCATTATTCATTTTTTGAACAACAATATTAATATAATTATCAAATATTTCATTTATATTTGTTTCTACAATTTTTAAATTTTCAAGTTTATCTACTATTTTACGAGCAGTTATTTTATTATTAAGTGAAATAATAATTGTATATTTTTTTTCGAGCATCACTTTTAAGTATTCTTCAATACTATCCTTATTAATATTTAAATTATTAATAGCTTTTGATTTATAATCTATTGCATTTTCATCATACTTATCAAAATAATATATGTAATTATTCTTTATTTCATCTAATTCAAACATATACTTAATATTTTTATCAATATTATTTTCAATTTTATAATTATTAATTTCATCTACTAATAATTTATATGAATTAAATATTTGATTATAATTATTAAAAAATATTATTGGATTGTTCATAAAATTACTAATATTTTCACACTTTAAATAATTTGGGAGCATATAATGCTTTATAGTATCATCACTACTTACAATAAATTCTGTTGTTGGATAAATATTTATCTCATTTAAATATTTATATCTTAATTGTGAATCAACATTAAACTCACTTATTTTTTCTATTTCATCATCAAAAAATTCAATTCTAATAGGATTATTTGATTCAAATGGAAATACATCTAAAATAAAACCTCTAACTGCAATTTGACCGCTTTGTGAAACAACAGTTTCTCTTACGTATCCGATTTCATATAACTTCTTTTCTAATTTTTTTATATCATAGATATCTCCGACTTTTAAACAAATAATACTTTTTTTATAATCTTCTTTATTAGGTAAAAATCTAAGATAACCCATTAAATTAGTTATAACTATGCAATTATTATTAATAATTTTATTTAATGTATCTAATCTATATGATAAAAATTCAGGACTTATTGCAAGTGCTTCACTTGTTAAAAATTCATCCATTGGGAAAAATTGAACATTATCAGTATAATTGAGAACTATTTGATATATTGCATTTGCCTCGTATAAATTAGAAGTAACAAAAAGAACTGAAGTTTTATCTTCAGTATATTTTTTATATAAATAATATCCTTTTAATTCATTAGTTAAACCATTAATATTTTTTCTATTAAGATCTAATTTTTTATCAATAAAGTTCATTTTATCACCTAATTATAATTTGACATTAAAGCATTAAAATCTGTATCAATAAATTCTAAAGCAATTTTAGCAGCCAATTTTATTGAATCATTAAATAATTTAATATCTTCTTTAGAAAATTTTGATAAAACGTAATCCTTTGTATCTTTTAATTTATCGTTACCAATACCAATTTTGATTCTTTTAATATCAATAGTATTAGTATACATAAATATATTTTTTAAACCATTATGACCACCACTACTACTTTTTTTCTTTAATCTTATTTTTCCGAGTGGCATGTCAAGATCATCAACAATTACTAATATATCATCTGTTTTAATCTTATAAAAATTAATAAAATCTCTAACTACTTCTCCAGATAAATTCATATATTTTTGTGGCTTTAAAAAAATAATTTTTTCACCTTTTACGTTTGCATCAAAATATAAACCATTAAATTTTGATTTATTATAATCCATATTTAAATTTTTTGCAATTTCATCCATAACCATAAATCCCATGTTATGTCTTGTATTTTCATACTCTTTTCCCGGATTACCTAAGCCAACAATTAATTTCACTAATTATCACCTTTTTCTTTTTGATAATATGAATAAACATCACTTTTTTTCATATTTCTATCTTTTGCAACCTGCTTAATTGCATCCATTATTTTTAAGTCTTGTGATATATATAATTCTATGTGCTCCATTATTGACATATTATCATAATTATCACTTTCATTATTTCCTTCTACTACGATTACAAACTCACCTTTAATTTCATCTATTTTATTCAAAATATTTCCCAAACTTCCATGATAAGTTTTCTCATACTTTTTTGTTATTTCCCGGGAAATGGAAATTTTTCTATTATTTCCCAAAATTGAATTCATATCTTCAATAGTTTCTTTTATTCTATGAGGTGCTTCATAAAAAATCATAGTTTCTTTTTCAAACTTTAATTTTTCTAATTCCTTTTTCCTACTTGATTTTTTTGAATTTAAAAATCCATAAAATAAAAATGGTTGAGGTATAATACCAGATGTTATGAGTGCTGGAACAAATGCTGTTGGTCCTGGAATAGCAACTACTTCATAATTATTTTCTATTACTGCATTCGTTAATATATATCCTGGATCACTTATACAAGGTGTTCCTCTATCACTTACTATTCCAACATTATTTCCCATAGAAAGATAATATAATACTTTGTCTATATTTTTTTCTTCATTAAATTTATGACTTGAAATAAGTTTCTTTTTTATATTTAAATAATTCAATAAAATACTAGTAGATCTAGTATCTTCACAAAATATAATATCAACATATTTTAATGTATCTATCATTCGTTTACTTATATCATCCATATTTCCAATAGGAGTTGGAATTAAATATAATTTATTATTTTTCATACTTCTTACTCCTCAGACTTAAAAATTTTATTTATCGCATTTGTATATGAACCATCACTATTATGTACATATAATGGTGGTAATATCTTTAAACCAGACCTTCCATTTTTTATTCCTTCAATCAATACTAAATTACTATCTTCATTTTTTTTTGGATATATAAATTGAATTTTTTTTGGTTCTATATTATTTTTTTTCATAATGTCAATAATATCTATTAATCTATTAGTTCTATGTACTATTGCAATATTTCCATTATTTTTTAGTAACTTTCTTGCAATTAAACATAACCTTTCAATATCTAAATATATTTCATGACGTGCGATACGTTTATAGTTTGATATATTTTGTTTTGTAAATTCATTAATTTTAAAGTATGGCGGATTACAAGTAATAGTATCAAATGAATCAGACTCTAACTTTTTATACAATATATTTATATCATCATTAAATATTTTTATTTGCTTATCACAATTATTATATTTTACAGACTTAACAGCAAGATTATAAACATCTTTTTGTATTTCTACACCAGTTATGTTTGATTTTGTTCTAGTAGATAAGATTAAAGGAATAGGACCATTGCCACAACCTATATCAAGTATATTAGATGTTTTCTTATTAATGGTCACAAAATTTGCAAGGAGTACTGAATCTAAAGAAAAACAAAACATTTCAGTATCTTGATATATTTTATAATTATTATAGTCTAGTAAATCATTTAATACTATCATTTACATCACATTCTATTATTTCTTTATTATTATTTATTATACTAAATTTTTGTTTTAATACATCAATGTTTACCACTTTCCCTTCACCTTTTTTAGTTTTAATATTTTTACCAATCTTTGGTAAATTTTTTAAACATTCTTTATAACAAGAATCTTCATATTTTAAACAACATAGTAATCTTCCACATATACCATTTATTTTATTTGGATTAAGTGCAATATTTTGATTTTTAGCCATATTTATTGAAACACTATTAAACTCTCTTAGAAATCCTTTACAACAAAGCTCTCTTCCACATTGACCACATCCACCAATATCTTTAGCTTTATCCCTTACACCTACTTGTTTTAATTCAATTCTAGTATGATAAATATTTGCAAGTTCCTTAGCTAAATCTCTAAAATCTACTCTATCTTCTGATGTAAATTTAAATATTAATTTATCCCTATCAAAAGTATAATATGCTGAAAAGAGCTTCATATTTAATTTATATTTTTTTATTAATTCACGACATTTTATTAAAGCTTTTTGTGAATCAATTCTATTTTTTTTATTCTTATTAATATCTTTTATACTTGCAAATCTAATAAATTTGCAAGTATTAGTACTTTTTCTATTTAAATTATTATATGTTTTATTAATTATTCCAAATTCCATTCCAATATCTGTTTCAACTATTATGTTACTATGTTCCTTTAAATCACTATTTTTTATGTTAACATATACATTTTCATTTTCAGTTTTTACCATTACTATTGACATTTGTTCACCTTCTCAAAATTAATAATTAGTTTATCTATTAATAAATTTAGATTAACATTATTCATTATATATTTTTTTAAATCCAATAATATATCTATTTTTTTTAAAATATTTTCAAAGGATAATTTTTTAAAATCATCTAAGTTTATATTATAATCATTAAATGTAGTATTTTTATTATTTAATTTTAAATTAATTATATCATTATAAATTAATATCATTAATTCAAAAAAATTTATATATTCCTCTCTTTCTTTAAAATTATTGTGTATTAATTCATTTGTATGAGCAATTGTCTCAATTTCATTTTTTTCAAAATAATTAAGAAAATCTACTGTTTTAATAATTAAATCATTTTCATATTTATTTAAAATATTATTATTCAAATTAGATAATTTCTTTAAACTAATTATTTGACATCTTGATATTATTGTATCAATTATTTTTTCTTTATTTTCTGTTACTAAAATTGCAACAATTCCTTCTGCAGGTTCTTCAATAAATTTTAATAATTTATTTGCTATAGTATCTTTTATTCTATCAGCATTATTAATTATATATACTTTTCTCTTTCCAATTATTGGTTTAAAATTAAAATTCTTCTGTAAAGAATCTATTTTTTCTTTTTTTATCCACATTTCCTCAGTATCTATAATTTCCAATTCAATAAAATTATTATCATCTATCGCCTTACATTGATTACAATTACCACATTTTGCATCATTAAAATATTTATAAGGACATAATAAAACTTTTGCAAATGCAAGTGCAAAATCAAAACCATAATCATTTCCCATAGTTTCTATTAAATACGCATGTGATATTTTATCATTATTAACAGCATTCTTTATAATATTATATCCTACAGATTGTAAATTTTTATAATCATCTATCATAACTTTTTATATGAATATTAAAAAATAACTAAATATACAAAAATCAAACTTAAAAGTGCAGGAACTCCAAACAAAGCAATTGAAATAATTGTAAATATATTTATTGGTATAATAAAATTTAAAGGTCCAACAATCATATTATATCCATATAACAAAAAAGAACTAAAAATTATTCTTTTTATAAATTTTATACCATAACTAAACATATAATCACCATTATAATTATATGCAAATTTGTATCTTAATTATTACTTATAATATTTCTATTTTCTAAAGCCATCTCTAAAGTTAACGAATCTACGTAATCTATTTCTGCACCATTTGGAATTCCTCTAGCAATTCTTGATACAATTACATCATAATCTTCAAGCAATTTTGATATATATAAAGCTGTGGTTTCTCCCTCAATACTTGGCTTTAATGCAATTATTACTTCTTTTATTTTGTCTTCTTTTATAATTTTAATAATTCTATCAATTTCAATAATACTTGGATCAAGTCCATTTGAAGGAGATATTAAATTATTTAATACATAATATTTTCCTTTAAAAATATTATTTTTTTCAATTAAATTAATATATTTGGCATTTTCTACAATACATAATATTCCATTATCTCTATTAGAGTCTTTACATATTTCACATATTTCATCTTCTGTTAAATTATTGCATTTATTACACCTTTTTATTTTTAATTTTATATCATTTAATGAAGTTGCAAATAAAGAAATAACCTCATCTGATAAATCTAAAGTAGATAATGCAAGCCTTTCTGCTGTTTTTGCCCCAATAGATGGATACTTTTTAAAGCATTCTATTAAATTTAAAATTGTTTCAGGATATTTCATTAGAATAAACCTGGAATTCCTTTTGTATATGCACCCATTTTTTCTTCCATTTCTTTATCATATTGTGCTTTTGCATTGCCGATTGCAACGATTAACATATCTTCCAACATTTCAATATCATCTTTATCAAGACTATCTGTATCTATTTTTATAGATGTAACGTTTCCTGCTACTAATTCTACTTTTACATATGATGACTCACCATAAAATGTCTTTGAATTAACTTCCTCTTGTGTTTTCATCATTTTATTTTGCATATTTTGTGCTTGTTTAAGCATTGATTGCATATTCATATTAATTCCTCCTATTCATATTTTACTATTTCCTTAAACATATTGTCAATATCATTATTTTCAAAAGTACTATCTTTATTTTCTTTTTTATTTAATGTAATATCATCTTTTAAATTATATTTATTCATTCCCATCTTCATACTTGAATTAAAATCTTTTTTTATTATTTCCCAATCATTTTCATTAATTGCAATTACTTTATAATTTATATTATATATACTATATAATAGATTCTCTACCTTATTATATAAATTATTAAAATAATCAGCAAATTTATTATCGTGATAAACAAAAACTATATATTCTTTTCCTTTAACTTTTACTTCACCATCTAAAAGTAATGAAACTATTGATCCATAGATTTCATCATTTATATATTCTTTAATATTATTATATTTATTTTTAAATTCTATTAATTCTTTTTTATTAAACTGAGCTAAAGCATTGTTTATTCTTCTATCTTTAAAATCACTAAAATTATCTATATTAATTATTTCATTTTTTTTATTTCTTTTTGTTATTTCTTTTTTGTTATTAACATTTGTTTTGTTACTTATAACTTTATTATCATGGTTATTATTATTAATATTATTATTCTCTTTTTTTATAATGCCAAAAGATTTTAAAATACATAATTGTGACAATAATAATCTATTACTGTCATTTTTCATATCTTTAATGTATTTATTAAAAATATCTATTATTATATATATTTTTTTCTCATCAATTTTTTTTAAACACTCTTCATATTTTTTTATGTCTTCATTATTTTCAAAATAATCTGATGCATTTGCATAAATTATTAAATTTTTTAAAACATTAACAATACTTTCAAAAAAAACAATTAAATTTTTCCCTTCATCATTATAAACATTAATTTCATCTAAAGCATTTGTTATTTTTTCAGAAAATATATTATCAATAAATTCATATATTTGTTCATTTGAAATAAGTCCACATACCTCATTAACAGTATCTATTTCAATTTTTTCATTATTATATGCAGCAAGTTGATCTAATAAGCCAATTGCATCTCTCATTCCACCTCTAGAATAATTAGCGATACATTTTAACGCTTCTCGTGTAATATCAATATTTTCTTGTTCACAAATAAATGATAATCTATTAACTATTTCATTATTACTAATTCTTTGAAAACTATAATTTTGACATCTTGATATAATTGTTTCAGGAACTTTATATAATTCTGTAGTTGCTAATATAAAAATAACAAATTCTGGAGGTTCTTCCAATGTTTTTAATAATGCATTAAAAGCTGAAGTTGATAACATATGAACTTCATCAACTATATATACTTTATATTTACTATTATTTGGTACTAAATTAACACTACTTTTTAAATTCCTTATTTCATCTACTCCATTATTTGAAGCTGCATCTATTTCAATAATATCAATTGATTTATTATTATTATAATCTATGCAATTATCACATTGTTCACATGGTAGTCCATTTTCAACATTTTTACAATTTATAGTTTTTGCAAATATTTTTGCTATACTGGTCTTTCCTGTTCCTCTTGGTCCCGCAAAAATATATGCATGAGAAATTTTATTATTATTTATTGCATTAATTAAAGTATTTACAATAATTTTTTGTCCTACAACTTCCGAAAAATTTTTAGGTCTATATTTTCTATATAGTGCTTGATACATTTCTACCTCCTATGTTTCACGTGAAACATTATAATCTTTTTTGTTTAAAAAAATTAATTAATTTATCTTTTAAGCTGGTATTTATATCTAATTTAATTACTTCTATTTTACTATTTTTTAACAATTCTGTACATCCATAATTATGATTTTCTATTAAATAATATACTTTTTTTATTCTAGATTGAATTATTGCTCCACAACACATCATACATGGTTCCATTGTACAATACAATTCACAATTATCTAATCTCCAGTTTTTAATTTTCTTGTTTGCATTTTTTATAGCTAGCATTTCTGCATGAAAAGTTGCTATATTATTTTTTTCTTTTTTATTATAGCCTTTTCCAATTATTTTATCATTTTTTACAATTACTGCTCCAACCGGAACGTCCCCTTTTTTTAATGCTTTTAAAGCTAGTTTTTCTGCAACAGTCATATAATTCATTTTTTTACCTCCTATGTTTCACGTGAAACATATTATTTTATTACAAAAAAAGCACACACACTTAGGGATTCTTAAGGCTGCTGTCTTCCAACTCTGACCTGGTTCGAATATAAATGTTGTGCATTAATAATATACTATATTTTTTTGCTTTGTGCAATAGATATTTAATGTTTCACGTGAAACATTAATACTCTAAAATAAAAAAACAGCTTTTAAACTGCTTTTTAATTTTCTTCTGATGTTTCACGTGAAACATCATCTTCGTTATTGTCATCTTCATTATCTTCTATTAAAGTAATTGTGCTTACTTTTTGATTATCTTTTAAGTTAATTAATTTAACTCCTTGTGCAACTCTACCAGTATTAGATACTTGTTCAAGTGATACTCTAATTATAATTCCACTATCTGTTACAATCATTAAATCTTCATTCCCAATAACACTCTTAAAAGCAACAATACTTCCATTTTTTTCTGTTATATTTAATGCTTTTACTCCTTTGCTTCCTCTATGTGTCATTCTATATTCTTCAACATTTGTCTTTTTACCATATCCTTTTTCAGTTACAACTAAAACTTTTTTTGAAGAATCAGAAATTTCACATCCAACAACAAATCCATCTCCAACATCTATTCCTTTTACGCCAGAAGCAGTACGTCCCATAATTCGAATTTCATTTTCATTAAATCTAATCATTCTTCCATTAGAAGAAGCTATTAATATTTCACTATTACCATCTGTGTTTTTTACATCAACTAATTCATCTTCTTCTTTTAAAGTAATAGCTATTTTACCATTAGATCTTATACTATTGAATTCACGAACGTTTGTTCTTTTAACTAAACCATTTTTTGTTGAGAAAATAAAATATCCTTCATTATTATCATCAGTTACTTTTAACATTGCACTTACTTTTTCGTCTTTTTCAATAGGTATTAAATTAATTATTGGTAAACCTTTTGACTGCCTACTATATAAAGGCACTTCATATCCCTTAAGCCTGTATACTTTTCCTTTATTAGTAAATATCATTAAATAGTCGTGTGTTGTCATCGAAATAATTCTATCAACATAATCTTCTTCATTTGTAGACATACCTTTAATTCCAACACCGCCACGATTTTGTGATTTATAATTTTCTTCTAAAGTCCTTTTAATATAACCCTTATTTGTTAAAGTAATAACTATATTTTCAACAGGTATTAATGATTCATCATCAATAAAATCAATTGCTGTCATATCAATACTTGTTCTTCTATCGTCACCATATTTTCTTTTAATTTCAAGCATTTCTTCTTTAATTATTGCCATTACCTTTTCATTTGAGGCTAAAATTGACTTTAATTCAGTGATTTCTTCAAGTAAATCTTTTAACTCTGATTCTATTTTATCTCTTTCTAAACCAGTTAATCTTCTAAGTCTCATATCTAATATACTTTTAGCTTGTATTTCAGATAAATTAAAATTACTCATTAATTTTGTTTGTGCTTCTTCATCTGATGAAGAATTTCTTATTATATTTACAACTTCATCTATATTATCTAAAGCAATTTTTAATCCTTCTAGTATGTGAACTCTTGCCTCATCTTGTTCTAAATCGTATTTAGTTCGCCTTATAATTACTTCTTTTTGATGATCAATATATTTTGAAATAATATCTTTTAATCCTAAAGTTTTAGGTGTACCATTATCAATAACTAAAAATATAATTCCATAGTTAATTTGAAAATTAGTATGCTTATATAAGTTATTTAAAACAACCTGAGGATTAGCATCTTTTTTTAATGTAATAGTTATTTTTACACCGTTTTTAAGATCAGTATGATAATCAGATATTCCTTCGATTGTTTTATTATGAACTAGTTCAGCTACCTTATTTTTTAATTCCATTGTATTTACACCATAAGGGACTTCAGTAATTACTATTTGACTATGATTTCCTTTTTCTTCTATCTCAGCTCTACTTCTAATAGTAATACTTCCTCTACCAGTTTCATATGCTTTTTTTATTCCCGAATTTCCTAAAATAATTGCTCCTGTTGGAAAGTCAGGTCCTTTAATATACTGCATTAAACCTGTTGTATCAATTTCAGGATTATCAATATATGCAACACACCCATCAATTACTTCACTTAAATTATGTGGAGGAATATTAGTTGCCATACCTACTGCTATTCCCATTGATCCATTTATTAAAACGTTTGGAATTCTTGAAGGCAAAACTTTAGGTTCTAGTGATGTTTCATCAAAATTTGGCATCATATCAACTGTTTTTTTTCTAATATCTCTTAGCATTTCAAGTGATATTTTAGATAACCTTGCTTCAGTATAACGATATGCTGCTGCGCCATCTCCTTCAATATTACCAAAATTTCCATGTCCATCAACCATCATATATCTTTGGTTAAAATCTTGAGCCAATCTTACCATAGCTTCATATATTGAAGAATCTCCGTGTGGATGATAATGACCCATAACATATCCAACAGTAGTAGCTGATTTTTTATGAGGTTTATCTGGAGTATTTCCTTCTTCAAACATAGACCACAAAATACGTCTATGAACTGGTTTCAAACCATCTCTTAAATCAGGTATTGCACGTGAAGTAATAACACTCATTGAATAATCAAGAAATGATTCTGATATTTCTTTTACTATATCATTTTCTGCTTGACTATCTCTTTCATGAAATTTTCCACCAAACTCATTATTATTTTCTATTTGATCATTTTCCATATTATTTTCCATTATTTCACCTCCTAAATATCCAAATTCTTAACATATCTTGCATTTTCTTCAATAAAGTTTCTTCTTGGTTCAACTTCTTCTCCCATTAATTTTGAGAACATTGAATCGGCTGCAACACAGTCATCAACATTAATTTTTCTTAAAACTCTTTTATTTATATCCATTGTAGTTTCATTCAATTCTTCTGCATCCATTTCTCCTAAACCTTTCATACGTGCAATTTCTGCACGATTTCTAACATTTTCAGACAATGATGCTAAATAATCTTCTTTTTCCTTTTCATCAAGAACATATTTTCTTGTTTTTCCATGCATAATCCTAAATAATGGTGGTTGAGCAGCATAAACGTGTCCTGCTTCAACAATTGGTCTAAAAAATCTATAAAATAAAGTTAACAATAAAACTCGTATATGTGATCCATCTACATCGGCATCAGTCATAATTATTATTTTATCATATCTAAGCTTATCAAGATTAAATTCATTACCTATACCAGTACCAAATGCAGTTATAATTGTTCTAATTTCTTCATTTCCCAAGGCTCTGTCTAATCTAGCTTTCTCTACATTTAAAATTTTACCTCTTAATGGAAGTATAGCCTGTGTCATTGAATCTCTACCTTTTTTGGCAGATCCACCTGCTGAATCTCCCTCGACTATAAATATTTCAGATACCTTAGGATCCTTACTTTTACAATCCGATAATTTTCCAAAAAAATTTGTAGTAGCCAAATCGCTTTTTCTAGTTATTTCTCTTGCCTTTTTAGCAGCATTTCTTGCACGACACGCAAGCATTGCTTTTTCCACAATTATTTTTGCTTCATCAGGGTTTTCAAGTAAAAATTTTTCAAATCCCTCACTAAATACACTATCAGCAAGTTTTCTAACCTCACTATTACCAAGTCTTCCCTTAGTTTGTCCTTCAAATTGAGGATTAGGATGTTTACAAGATACGATCATTGTTAGACCTTCTTTTACATCGTCTCCTGTAAGTGATTCATCTTTATCTTTTAAAATTCCCGATTTTTTTCCATAACTGTTGATAACTCTTGTTAACGCTCTTTTTACACCATCTTCGTGAGTACCACCATCATGTGTATTAATATTATTTACAAATGAATAAATATTGTCATTATATCCATTTGTATATTGTAATGCAACTTCAAACATTACATTATCTTCTGTACCTTCTAAATGAATTACATTCTCATGAATTGGTGTTTTATCTTGATTAATAAACTTTACATATTCACTTATACCACCTTCATAAACAAATGTTTCTCCTGTTGTATCTTCCAGATCTCTATCATCACGAAGAGTAATTTGTAAACCTTTATTTAAAAATGCTAATTCGCGAATTCTTACCTTTAGAGTATTATAATCATATATATCAGTATCAAATATTTCAGGATCTGGCTTAAATGTTACACTTGTACCTGTCCTATTTTCATCACAATCGCCAATGACTTTTAAAGGCTCTATTGTATGACCACCATTTTCAAAACGAATAAAATGAACTTTTCCGTTTTTGTAAACAGTTACTTCTACCCATTTTGATAAGGCATTTACTACAGATGCTCCAACACCATGAAGGCCACCAGATACTTTATATCCTCCACCTCCAAATTTTCCACCTGCATGTAGAACAGTATATACAGTTTCAACAGTGCTTTTCTTTGTTTTTGGATGTATATCAACTGGTATTCCTCTTCCGTCATCTCTTACAGTGATTGAATTGTCTTTATTTATAATTACTTCTATATTATTACAAAAACCAGCTAACGATTCATCTATTGCATTATCAACAATTTCCCAAACTAAATGATGTAATCCCTTAACATCTGTTGTTCCAATATACATACCTGGTCTTTTTCTTACTGCTTCTAAACCTTCTAATACTTGAATGTCTGAAGCATCATAATGTTGATTTTCATTCATTTATCTCACCTCTTTGCATTTTTATTTTTCCATTATCTATTTTGAATACTTTTGCACACTTTAATATAGATTTATCAAAATTATTTAATGATACAGTAGTTATTATAACTTGAATATCATTATTTAAATAATTTAATAAATTAATATTTTTAATTTCATCTATTTCACTAAAAACATCATCAAGAAGTAATATTGGTGTACTATTTTTAAATGACTTAAAAATTTCAATTTCCGATAGTTTTAAAGCTAAAACAGAAATCTTTTGTTGTCCTTGAGAACCAAATGTTTTAAGGTTTATATTATCCAAATAAAATTCAAAATCATCTTTATGAACTCCATAAAAAGAAGTTAAAAATTTAAATTCTGACTCATATTTTTCTTGAAAAACATTCAAAATTTCTGTTTTATCGTAATTATATTTTTCATAATCAAGATTAGGTTTGTATTTTATATTAAAGTTATGAATTCCAGTTATATTATAAAAAATATCTTCGCAATATTTATTAATTTTATTAATAAATTTTTTTCTAATTTTATATATCATTATATCTTTATCTATCAAAAACGATGTAATAATATCAAAATAGTTTTTATCATACTTTTGATTTTTAATATAATCATTACGCATTTTTAAAACATTTTCATACTCATTTAATAAAATATAATAATTACTATATAATTGTGAAAGTTCAACATTTAAAAACTTTCTTCTATTAATTGGCGGCCCTTTAATAATATCAAGATCATCTGGATTAAATAAAATTGTATTCATAGTTGATATATAATTACTAACTTTATTTATTTCACTTCCATCAATTAAAAGTTTTTTTTTAGAATTACCATAAAAAATACTTAAATTAGTATCCAATTTTTCTTTTTTTAGTACACCTTCAACCGAAAAAAAAGACTTATTATGTGTAATTAATTCATTATCTGTAATATTTCTAAACGTATTAGTAAGTGCAAGAACATAAATACTTTCAAGTAAATTGGTTTTGCCTTGTGCATTAAATCCATGAATAATATTTATTCCTTTTACAAAAGAAACTTTAATATTTTTATAATTTCTAAAATTTATTAACTTAATACGTTTTAAATACATGTTTTTCCCTCTTTTTTTTCATAATTAGAAAATAAATGATTTTATCCAATATAAGTATCCCTATACAGACAATATAATTATACCATAAAAAAGGCATTAAAAAAAGAAATTATGCTATTTCTTTTTTTCTTTCGTATAATTTTGCCTTTAACATTGTTGCTCTATAATATTGATTATTTAAAGAATAGTAAGATATTGGTAAAACAACACTTTTTCCATTATTAAATACTACTATACTTCCATTATCTGCTTTTTTTAATTTTTTTATTTTATTAAGAGACAACCATATTGAATCCTTTGATCTTACAGAAGAAGTTGGGAAAAAAATAATATTTCTAGATTCCTCAATAATAATTGGAAATTTTGATTTTATACCAGTTAAGGCCTTAGTTCCTTCACATCTCCCAATATATGAACTACCATAAAATGAACAATTATATTTAATTATTTTATTACTTGAATTATCAATTTCATATTCTGTATCTTCTTCACATATTATAGATTTATTTTTGCTAACAGGTTTTATTAATTGCGTTGACTCATTAATTTCATAATCTACCATAAAATCCCCCCTTTCTTAGTTGTATGTTATATCATTAATTATTGTCGAAAAAAGAAGAATTTTGTAAAAAAAATAAAAAAAAAGCAATTTTTTGCTTTTAAAAAGTTCTTATTGGTAATATTAATTGAATTAAATCAGTTTTATCAACATTTTTTATAATAATTGGTTTTATTTCTCCATTAAAACATAATTCAATATCTTCACTATTAAATACTTTTATTGCTTCCATCATAAATTTAGAACTAAAAGATATATTCAAATTCTTATTTTCATTATTAATTATATTAATATTTTCTTCTACATTACCAATTTCAGGTATATTAGATGTAATTTTTGCTCTATTAGAATCAATAAATAAATTAATAATATTTTTTTCTTCTTCATTTGTTAATAGAGATGCTCTATCAATTGCATTATAAAAATCATCAAGTTTTATTTTTATAGTAATAGAATAATCTTTTGGAATCAATTTATCAGTAGCAGGATAATTACCATTAATTAATCTAGACATTATAACAATATTATTACATTTAAATATAATTTTATTTCCAAAAATATGTAATTCTAATTTTTCATTATCATCTATCAACATTTTTGTTGTTTCAATAAGATTTTTACTTGGAACAACTATATTAACTTCAGAATCAATATTTTCGTTTAATTCTATTGTTTTTTTAGATAATCTATATGAATCTGTTGCAGTACATTCCATTATGTGATTACTTATTTTAAAGTTAATTCCTGTTAAAATCGGTCTAGATTCTTGTGTTGATGTCGAAAAAATAATTTGATTAATCATAGTTTTAAATTCAATTTTATCTAATAATATAGGATTCTTAGTATATTCTAAATCAATATTAGGAAATTCATTTGATTTATTACAATTTAATTTAAATGACGAATTAGTCGTAGTTATCAACACTTGTGAATCTACTATTTCTTCAATTGTTATAATTTCATTATTTAATTTTTTTACAATATCATATATATATCTACCTGAAATAACTATTTCTCCAAGTTCAATAATTTCCTCAATATCTTTTTTGTCAATTAAGCATTTTATTGCAAATTCATTGTTTGTACTTAATAAATACAATCCTTCTTCTTTTAAATCAAATTTTATACATCCTAATATAGGGATTAAATTTTTATTAGATATTCCCCTAATAGCATAATTTAAATTTTCTACTAATTTATTTTGTTTAATTTTTAATTTCATTCCAAAACCTTCTTTCATTAATTATTATAAATATTATTATTATTAATGTCAATAATGTGTATAAGTTAAATAGTTACTTGAATTATAAAGGAAAAATTGATGTCAATAAATTGTGGAAAAAACATTTTTTAGCACATTTTTATCTGATTAACCATTTTTTGAATCTCGTTATTTAAGTCATTACTTTTGGAAACTTCTTTTTTTATTTTGTCAACTCCATGCATAACTGTTGTATGGTTTCTACCGCCAAATTCATTTCCTATTTTAACAAGATTTTCGTTTAAATATACACGACATATATACATAGCAATTTGTCTAGGAAGAGTTATTTTACTAATTCTTCTTTTTGATTTTAAATCATCTATACTTACATTATAATTTGAACTTACAATGTGCATAACTTGTTCAATATTATTTTTAGCCACAATTGTTTTAACAAAGTAGTCTTTTAATGCTTCAGCAGCAAGTTCAAGATTTATATCAGATCCGTTCATTATTGTAGCATAAGCAAAAACTCTTGTTAATGCTCCTTCTAATTTTCTAATATCTCCAACGCAATTACTTGCAATATATTCTTTAACATCTTCTGGAAAATTATTATTTAGTTCGTGATTTTCTATTTTTTTGTTAATAATGTTCATACGCAAATCAAAATCTGGAGGTTCTATACTAACAGTAAGACCCCAATTAAATCTTGTTTTTAATCTTTCTTCTAACCTTTTTATGTCATCTGGAGATCTGTCAGATGATATTATGATTTGTTTTTCATTATTATAAAGTTCATTAAATGTGTTAAAAAATTCTTGCTGTGCAGAAACTGCTCCAACTAAATTATGTATATCATCAATTATTAGTACATCAATATCTCTATATTTATTTTTAAATTGTTTTGTTATCTCAAAATTATTTGAATCATTATTTTTTCTACAAATTTCTACAAAATCAGATACAAAATTATCACACGTAATGTAAAGTACTCTTTTTGCCGTATTTTTTACGATATAGTTACCTATAGCATGCATTAAATGGGTTTTTCCAAGCCCGCTTGGACCATAAATAAATAATGGATTATACATTTTACCAGGATGTTCGGCAACAGCTAAAGCACTAGTTGCAGCAAATTTATTGCTTTTACCTATAATATAATTTTCAAAAGAATACCTATTATCTAAATTTGTCTGATAAATTTCATTACTTGGAATTCCTATTTCTTCTACATTAATTGTTGTGTTCGTATTTACTTCTTCTTCAAGAAGATATTCAAATTTAAAGTTTGTACCTGTAATTTCAAGGAAAGTTTCTTCAATTAAATCATTATAATTTTCAGATAAATTTTTTTTGTGAATATGATATGGAACAACTACTTTAGCTATGCCGTTATCAAGACTAATTAATTTTGTTTCACTAAACCAAGTTTCATAAGATATATTACTTATTTTTGTTTTTAATTTATCTAAAAAACTTTTCCACATATTATCAAGATTCAAAATATCACCTTCTTTGATATAAACACAAATATTTTACAATAAATTGTGGAAAAAATAAATAAAAAAACATAAATATTATAAAAAAACTCGATTTATAAACATAATATGTTCATAATTAATTAACATTTATTATTTTTGCACATCAAGCAAAATGTTAATATCTTAAAAAAATGTTTATAAATTATTTTATGTATTAATATATATAGTCTAATTTATAAAGATATTATGTTTATAACTTTTTTTATACTAATATAATATATTATTAAGAAAAAGAAGAAAAAGAATTGACAAAAAATAAAAAAGTCTATATAATTGATAAAGCAAACGGAAAAATTAGGTACAGGAGGTGTGCAATGAAAAGAACTTATCAACCTAACAATCATAGAAAAAGTAAAAAATTAGGTTTTATGGCTCGCATGAAAACAAATATAATCAAAAGAAGAAGAAGAAAGGGTCGTAAAGTATTATCTCATTAATAATCACTCTTAGTAGTGATTTTTGTTTTAAGGAGAATAAAATGAAGAAAATAAATATAATAAGAAAAAATTTTGACTTTTCAAGAATAATAAAAAATAATAATTCATTTAAATATAAAGATTACATAATATATAAGGAAGACAATAATGATAATTTATACAGGTTTGGAATATCAGTTAGTAAAAAAATTGGTAATGCTGTTGTTAGAAATAAATTAAAAAGACAAATAAAAAATATAATTGATGCTAAAGACTATGAAAATTCATTTAATTGTATTATAATATTAAGGAAAGGAATTTTGCACAAAAATTATTTTCAAATGCAAAAAGAATTATATGAAGCATTTAAAATACTAAATATAATTTGAGGAGGAAAAAGTGAAGAACAATAAAAAAATGAAAATTTTAATACTTTTAATTGTTTTTGTTACATTATTAACTGGTTGTACTAAGCAATTGAAAGATGTTGATGGTAAGATAGTAAGAAATGAAAAAACAGGCCAAACATTACCTTCAAATATTTTATGTAAGCCAACAGATAAAGAAATTATTAAATTATATGAGGATACAAAAGCAAAACAAATAAAAAGTTTAGATAAAAAATTAAAGAATGAAAAAATTACAAAATCTGAATATAATAAGAAAAAGAAAAGTTTACTTGATGTTAATAAACTAATTTCTTGTAAAAAGTTTACGGTTACATCTGGTGGCTATGAAGGAATTTGGACTACAATTTTTGTAAAACCACTTGCTTGGGTATTAATTCAATTAGGAGAATTACTTAAAAATTATGGTCTTGCAATTATTGCAGCAACTATAATTATAAGAATGATTTTATTTCCAATTACTAGAAAAGCAGCAAAGCAATCTGAATTATTAAAAGATGCTCAAGGAGAATTAAGTAAAATTGAAAAGAAATATAAAGATAAAAAGGATCAAGAATCTATGACTATGAAGAGTCAAGAAATGATGATGGTTTATAAAAAACACGGTATAAATCCTATGTCTGGATGTATATTTGGAGTTATTCAAATTCCACTTTTCTTAGCATTTTATGAAGCATTATACAGATTGCCAGTTCTTTTTGAAGATAAATTCATTATATATAATTTATCTACAACTCCAATATCAGGAATGAAGGCAGGAAATTATTTATATTTATTATTGCCAATTATTGTCGGTGTAGTAACATATTTTTCATTTAGACTTAATAGCGGTGCAAGCATGGGACAAGATCAAGCAAAACAAATGAAATTAATGACTACTATAATGATGGTAATGATAGTATTTACATCTTTCTCAATGTCAAGTGCAATAATATTATATTGGATAACAAATAGTTCATTTACAATAGCACAAAATCTATTAATTAAAAGGAGAAAAAAGCAATGATAAATGTATATAAGTATGAAGGAACAGATGAAGAATCTTGTAGAATGAAATGTTATGATGAATTAGATGTTTATGATGATGAAATAATTACAAAAGAATATGATGAAAATAATTTACATATAATAGAAGTAATAAAAATTGATGAAATAAAAGAATATATTGAAAATTATCTATCTGAAATAATAAATAAAATGAATATAAAAGCAAATATTATTGTAAATGTTGAAGATAAAATTTTTAATGTTAGTATAAAAGGAAGAGATAATGCTATTTTAATTGGAAAAGATGGTAAAAATATGTCTTCATTACAGCTTTTAATGAGACAAACATTAAGATCCAAAACAAATTTTAATATTAAAGTAAATATTGATATTTCAAATTATAAACAAAGAAAAGAACATTTATTTGAAAAAGATATAAAAGAAATTATAAGCGAAGTGTTAACTACAAAAACTGATACAACTTTAGAACCTATGAATTCTTATAAAAGAAGAATTGTTCATAATGTTGCAAGTAATTATTATAATATTGAAACAAAGAGTGATGGTGAAGAACCAAATAGATGTGTAACAATAAAATATATAGAAAACTAAATACTACTTTGTAGTATTTTTTTGGAGGTTAATAATGAATGATACTATAGCTGCAATATCGACACCACTTGCTACAGGTGCAATATCAATAATTAGGGTAAGTGGTCAAGATTCTATAAAAATTGCAAATAAAATTTTTATTGGTAAAGATTTAGAAAAAGTAAATGATCATACAATAAACTATGGACATATATATGATAAAAAAGAACTTATTGATGAAGTAATGGTATCTGTTATGAAAGAGCCTAATACATATACACGAGAAGACATAGTTGAAATAAATGCACACGGTAGTATTGCTAGCGCAAAAAAAATATTAGAGTTGTTATTAAAAAATGGATGTCGTCTTGCAAATCCTGGAGAATTTACAGAAAGAGCTTTCTTAAATGGAAGAATAGATTTAGTAGAAGCAGAAGGAATAATGGATATTATTGAATCCAAAACTGAAAAGTCATTATCATTAGCTATTAATCAATTAAATGGAAATACATCAAATAAAATAAAAAATATTAGAAAAAAAATAAGTGATATAGAAACAAATATAGAAGTTAATATAGACTTTCCAGAGTATGATGATATAGAAGTATTGAATAATGACATAATAAAACCTAAATTGATAGAAATAAGAAAAGATTTAAATAAATTATTATTAAATTCAAAAGATTCACAAATTATAAAAAATGGTATTGATACTGTTATTATAGGTAAACCTAATGTAGGAAAAAGTAGTATATTAAATAAATTATTGGATGAAGAAAAAGCAATAGTTACAGATATTCCTGGAACAACACGTGATATAGTAGAAGGTACTTTAGATATTAATGGAATAAGACTTAATCTAATAGATACAGCAGGAATTAGAAAAACAGATGATATAGTAGAAAGTATTGGAGTAAAAAAAAGTATAAGTCTAATAGAAAAAGCATCTTTAATTATAATGGTATTAAATAATAATACAGAAATAACAAAAGAAGAATTAGAAATATTAAATAAGATAAAAAATAAAAACTATATAATAATAATAAATAAGATAGACTTAAAAAAGAATATAAATGATAATAATTTAAAAAATGTTATATATATGTCTACTTTAGAAAACAAAGGTTTTGATGAGTTAAAAGAAGCAATAATAAAAATGTATGAATTGGATAAGATTAATACAAATGATTTTTCATACTTAAGTAGTTCAAGAAGTATAAGTCTAATAGAAAAAGCAATTGATAGCATCGATAAAAGTATCAATTTAATAGATGAACTAATGCCTATTGATATCGTGGAAATAGAAATTAATAAAGCATCAGAATTATTAGGAGATATATTAGGAATTAATTATAAAGAAGATTTATTTGATCAGTTATTTAGTAATTTTTGCTTAGGAAAGTAAATATTAATTATATAATAAAAATAAAGTTTAACTAATGAAGTATAATATTTTAAGTGAGGGATAAATATGTATGAAGTAATAGTAATTGGTGGAGGGCATGCGGGATGTGAAGCTGCATTAGCAACTGCTCGTATGAATCATAAAACATTATTAATAACGGGAAATATAAAAAATATTGCAGATATGCCTTGTAATCCATCAATTGGAGGTTCTGCTAAAGGTATAATAGTTAGAGAAATAGATGCTTTAGGTGGAGAAATGGGAAAATGTGCGGATAGGTCATTAATTCAAATGAAAATGCTAAATAGTTCTAAAGGACCAGCAGTTAGATCACTTCGTGCACAGGCAGATAAAATTACATATCCTAAAGTAATGTTAGAAACCCTTAAATCTACTGACAATTTAGAAATACTTGAGGCCATGGTTAAAGAGTTAATAGTAGAAAATAAAAGTGTTAAAGGTATAATTTTAGAAGATGATAGAATTATTTATTCTAAAGTAGTTATTATAACAACAGGTACGTATTTAAAATCTGATATACTTGTTGGTTCTACTCGAACAAGAAAAGGTCCTCATGGAGAAAAAACTAGCAATTATTTAAGTGATAATTTAAAAATTTTAGGTTTTACAATCAAGAGACTTAAAACTGGTACACCACCTAGAATAGATAGAAATACTATTGATTTTAGTAAAACGAGAGTTGAAAATGGCGATTCTAATCCATATACATTTAGTTATGATAATGACATATATTATGATGTGGATAATCAAATTCCATGCCATTTAATATATACAACCCCTACAACCCATCAAATTATTAATGATAATTTAAATAAATCAAGCATGTATGGTGGACTTAATGATATTAAAGGTGTTGGGCCAAGATATTGTCCATCTATTGAAGATAAAATAGTTAGATTTAGCGATAAAGAAAGACATCAATTATTTTTAGAACCAGAAAGTATTTATTATGATGATATTTACTTACAAGGTTTTTCAACTAGTATGCCAGTTGATGTTCAGGAAAAAATGGTACATAGCCTGCCAGGATTAGAGAATGCAAAGATTCTCAAATATGCATATGCAATAGAATATGATGCAATTGATTCAAAACAACTTAAACTTTCTTTAGAAACAAAGGTTATTGAAAATTTATTTACTGCAGGACAAATAAATGGTACAAGTGGTTATGAAGAAGCGGCATGTCAAGGTTTAATTGCAGGTATTAATGCTGCACTTAAATTAGAAAATAAAGAACCATTAGTACTTAAGAGAAGTGAAGCATATATAGGAGTGCTTATTGATGATTTAATTACGAAAGGAATTATGGATCCTTATCGTATGCTTACATCGCGTGCAGAATATAGATTATTATTACGTAATGATAATGCAGATATGCGTCTTACAGAATATGGTCATAATGTAGGATTAATAAATAATGATAGATATAATAAGTTTCTTTTGAAAAAAGAAGCAATTAAGAACTTAATAAAAGAACTTAAAACAAATAAAATAAATCCTACAGAGATGGGAAATAATTTTTTAAGAGATTTAAATACTGCTGAAATAAAGGATTCAATTACACTATATGATCTACTTAAAAGACCTGAGATAAAAATATATAGTTTAAAGAATATGTTTGGGAAATATTCTAATGATGTTTTAGAACAGGTAGAAATAAGTGTTAAATATGAAGGATATATTAAAAAGGCATTAAAAGATGCTGAAAAATTTAATGAATTAGATTCTAAAAAGATACCTAGTGATATTGATTATTCAAAAATTAAAAATTTAGCTAGTGAAGCAAGACAAAAGTTAGAGATAGTACGTCCGACTTCAATTGGTCAAGCTATGAGAATAAGCGGCGTGAATCCTGTAGACATTTCTTTGATTATGATTTATATAAAAAAGGAGTACTTTTATGACAGAAAGTGAATTTATAAATTATATTGAAAAATTAGGTATTTATTACAATGAAGATATGTTAAATAAATTAAATAGATATTATGAAATGTTAATTGATTATAATAAGATTATGAATTTAACAGGAATCACTGAAAAAAAACAAGTGTATCTTAAACATTTTTATGATTCATTAACAATAGTAAAAGTTATTGACTTAAAAAAATATAAAACATTATGTGATATAGGTACAGGAGCAGGATTTCCTGGCTTAGTATTAAAAATATTTTTTCCAAAATTGCAAATTACTCTTATAGATTCTTTAAATAAAAGAATAAATTTCTTAAATGATGTTATAAAAGAATTAAATCTTAATGATATAGAAACGATACATTCTAGAATTGAAGATTATGCTCATAAAAATAAAAATAAATTTGATATAGTTACTGCTCGAGCTGTTGCACCATTAAATATATTATTAGAATATTCCATTCCAGTTGTAAAAGAAAAATCATATTTTATTGCTTTAAAAGGGAAAATAGATGATGAAAAAATATACTTAAATGCATTAAAAAAGTTAAATTCTAAAATATTATTAATTGATAATTTCAAATTACCATTTGAAAATAGTGATAGAACGATTTATAAAATACAAAGAAATGGTAAACTGGAAAAAAAATATCCAAGGAATATTCAAATTATAAAAAATAATCCATTATAAATGGCTTATTTTTTTATTTTCCTAACTTATTTTTTATTTTCCTAAAATATTGCATTATTTCCCAAAATGTAGTAATATAAAATTAAGAATAGAAAGGAGAGAATATGGAAAATCAGGAATTATTTAATAAAGTTGTCAATATTTTAAACAATGATATTCTTCCAAACAGATTTCAACCAAGAAAATATTTTGATGAAGAAGAAATATTACAACTATCTGAATCAATAAAAGAACATGGCTTGATAAATCCAATAATTGTTAGGAAACTTGGCGATAAATATGAAATTGTCGCAGGTGAAAGACGATATAAAGCCAATATTTTAGCGGGAAATGATAGTATTCCAGCAATTATTATGGATATAAATGATAAAGAAAGTTCTGAAATAGCAGTTGTTGAAAATGTCCAAAGAAAGGACTTAAATGCTATAGAAGAAGCAATATCTTATAAGAGAATTTTAGATATTGGATATATGACTCAAGAGCAATTAGCTCAAAAAATGGGAAAGAGTCAATCAGCAATAGCTAATAAAATTAGATTATTAAAATTATCTGATGATGTTCAAGATGCGTTAATGAGAAAAGAAATTTCAGAGCGTCATGCAAGATCATTATTAAAATTAAATTCGCAAAAGAATCAAAATGAAATGTTAAAAAGAATAATAAATGAAAGACTAACGGTAAGAAAGTTAGATGAGGAGATAGATAAAATGAATAATAATTTTGAACAAAATTTTAATGTACTAAATAATAATGTTGTGACTCCAATTCAACCAACTCCAATTTCATCTGATAATAATATTAATGATTTATCAAATGGAGAAGTTACAATGCCTAATTTAGGATCAACAAATGAACAAATAAAACCAAATATTCAAGCTCAAAATATAGAGTCAGTAATGCCAACAGCACCAGTATTAAATAATATAAATACAACCCCAATACAAGAAAATTTAAATTCAGTAGTAAATAGTGTAGAAGCCCCAAAAGAAGATTTGCCATGGTTAAATGATCCATTATTTGCACAAACAAATAATAATGTAAACAGTGAAAATAAAACAAATGTAGAACCACAAACGCAACAAGTGCCAGTAGAACCTATAAATGGTGGTATTACAACAACTCCAATACAAGAAAATGTAACTCCAATAGTAAATAGTGTAGAAGCTCCAAAAGAAGATTTGCCATGGTTAAATGATCCATTATTTGCACAAACAAATAATAATGTAAACAGTGAAAATAAAACAAATGTAGAACCACAAACGCAACAAGTGCCAGTAGAACCTATAAATGGTGGTATTACAACAACTCCAATACAAGAAAATGTAACTCCAATAGTAAATAGTGTAGAAGCTCCAAAAGAAGATTTGCCATGGTTAAATGATCCATTATTTGCACAAACAAATAATAATGTAAACAGTGAAAATAAAACAAATGTAGAACCACAAACGCAACAAGTGCCAGTAGAACCTATAAATGGTGGTATTACAACAACTCCAATACAAGAAAATGTAACTCCAATAGTAAATAGTGTAGAAGCTCCAAAAGAAGATTTGCCATGGTTAAATGATCCATTATTTGCACAAACAAATAATAATGTAAACAGTGAAAATAAAACAAATGTAGAACCACAAACGCAACAAGTGCCAGTAGAACCTATAAATGGTGGTATTACAACAACTCCAATACAAGAAAATGTAACTCCAATAGTAAATAGTGTAGAAGCTCCAAAAGAAGATTTTCCATGGTTAAATGATCCATTATTTGCAGATGCAAATAAAAATCAAAGTAATGTTCCATTAAATACATCTCCAATAATTGATAATACATTAAATAGTCAACAGGATAATGGTTTAAATAATTCAATTATGAATATGCAGAACACAAATGAGCAAAAATTTGAAACAGTGAAAGAACCAATAATTACAACTGATTATAATAATCAATATGATCCAATAATGCCAAATGTAAATCCTGAACCAAAAATAGATTTTAGAACAATTATTAATTTAATACGAGAATGTTCAAATAAAATTGAAAAATTTGGATATAAAATTGAAACTGAGGAATATAATTTAGATACACTATATCAAGTTGTATTCAAAATTGAAAAAAAATAGATTTTACAACAATAAAATCTTTTTTTCTGCAATTTACAATTAAAAAAGCAGTTTAGGAAATAAAAAATTTTTTTAGTTATATAAAAAAAGTGTTATAATCAATCAAAGGAGTCATAATGAACAAGAATAAAATAAATGAAATTTTGAATTATTACAGTCTGGATAATAATAAATATATAGTTATATCTGGGGCAGCAATGGTATTACAAGATGTAAAAGAATATACTAGTGATATAGATATTGCTGTTTCAAAATAATACTACAATTTTTTACTAAAAAATTATAACTGTAATTTTGATTGTATTAATATTTTTAATAATAAAGTATATTTTATTGATAATATGATAAATTTTTCATTTAATTTTTTTGATTCAGAATATATCATAATTAATGGAGTAAAAGTTCAAACTTTAAATAGCATTAAGCAATTAAAAGAAAATTTAGGAAGAATTAAGGATAAAAAAGATATTAAATTAATAAATAAAAGGCTGAAAAAAAATATATAAAAGGAGAAAAATATGTTTGAAATTATATCAAATTATAAACCTAGTGGTGATCAACCGCAGGCAATAAAAAAATTAGTTGATGGAATAAAAAATGGAGATAAAAGACAGGTTCTTTTAGGTGCAACAGGTACAGGAAAAACATTTACAATTGCAAATGTTATAAAAGAAATTAATAAACCTACTTTAGTTCTAGCTCATAACAAAACTTTAGCTGGTCAATTATATGGGGAGTTTAAAGAATTATTTCCACACAATCACGTTGAATATTTTGTTTCTTATTATGATTATTACCAACCAGAGGCTTATGTTGCTAAAACTGATACATATATTGAGAAAGATGCATCAATAAATGACGAAATAGATGAATTACGCCATTCTGCCACTTCAAGTTTACTAAAATATAAAGATGTAATTGTAGTAGCATCTGTATCATGTATATATGGTATTGGAGAAATTGAAGAATATGAAAATAAAACACTTACACTAAACGTTGGTGAAGAAGTAGATAGAGATATAATAATTCGCAAATTAATAGATATGCTATATGAAAGAAATAATATAGATTTTAAGAGAGGAACATTTAGAGTTAATGGTGATATATTAGAAATAATTCCTATAAATCAGCATAATAGTGGAATTAGAGTAGAATTTTTTGATGATGAAATAGAAAGAATATCAGAATTTGATGTATTAACAGGGAGTTTAAAAAATAACAAAAAAACTATTTCTATATTTCCAGCAAGTCACTTTGTAACTAGCGAAGAAAAATTAAAAAAAGCAATTGAATTAATAAAGATTGAATTAAATGAACAATTAAATAAGTTTAAAAAAGAAAACAAATTACTTGAATATCAAAGATTAGAAGAAAGAACAAATTATGATATAGAAATGCTTAGTGAAACGGGATTTTGTAGAGGTGTTGAAAACTACTCTGCCCCACTTTCTTTAAGAAAAAAAGGGCAAACCCCTACTACATTAATAGATTTTTTTAAAGATGATTTTCTATTTGTAATAGATGAATCACATGTTACAATTCCACAAGTAAGAGGAATGTATAATGGTGATAGAGCACGTAAGACAGTTCTTGTTGATTATGGATTTCGCTTGCCTAGTGCTTTAGATAATAGACCTTTAAAATTTGATGAATTTGAAAAGAAAATTGATAATGTAATATTTGTATCAGCCACCCCAGGAGATTATGAGCTAGAAACATCAAAAAAAGTTGTTGAACAAATAATTAGACCAACTGGACTTTTAGATCCAATAATAGAAGTAAGAAAACAGAAAAATCAAATAGATGATTTGGTTGAAGAAATTAATATAAGAATTAAAAAAAATGAAAGAACATTAGTTACTACTTTAACGATACGTATGGCCGAGGAACTAACACAATATTTAAAAAATGTAGGAATAAAAGTAGCTTATTTACATTCAGAGGTTAAAACACTTGAAAGAATGAGAATTATTCAAGAAGTAAGAAAAGGAAAATACGATTGTTTAGTTGGAATAAATTTATTAAGAGAAGGTCTTGATATTCCAGAGGTTAGTTTAATTGCAATTCTAGATGCTGATAAGCAGGGATTCCTACGTAGTAGTAGAAGCTTAATACAGACAATTGGTCGTGCTGCAAGAAATGCAGAAGGAAAAGTAATAATGTATGCTGATCAAATAAGTGAAGCGATGGATATTGCAATAAAAGAAACAAATAGAAGAAGAACAATTCAAGATAAATATAATAAAGAACACGGAATTATTCCTAAAACAATAAATAAAGAAATTAGAGAACTAATTAGCAATAATGATAATAAACAGTTAGAAAAAAGAAAAAGTAAAAGAGAAAACCCTAAAAAGACAATTGAGTTATTAGAAAAAGAAATGAAGGAAGCTGCAAAAATGCTTGATTTTGAAAGAGCAATGGAAATTAGAGATGCAATATTTGAAATAAAAGTAAATATGTAAATCATAACCTGTTAGATATTTACATTGCTTATAAAAATTGCTAAAATGTAATTATTAGGAGTGGTAAAATGAAAAATAATGTTATTTCAAATATTCTTGATATAATATGTCATTTACTTGGATATACACTTGTTATTTATATTACATCATTGATATTTAAACATACAATAATTGTTGATAAAAGTAATTATTATATGTGGGGATTTATTGCAGTATTAATAATATGGATTTTAAATAAAACAATTAAGCCAATATTATTTTGGATTACAATTCCAATAACTGCATTAACTTTAGGATTGTTTTATCCAATTATAAATATAGTTATATTAAAATTAACAGATATAATACTTCAATCACATTTTGAAATAAAGGGAATATTTTCATTATTTTTTGCATCAATTTTTATTTCAATATTAAATTCAATTATGGATCATTTATTTGTTGATAAATTATTAAAGGAAGTAAGAAAATGAGTACCATTATAACTATAGGAAATTTTGAGTTAAAGTGGTATTCTTTTTTACTATTAGTATCTTTTACTTTAGGGTCAATTCTAATATTTATCAGAAGTAAAAAACTTAATCTAAATAAAAATCAAATACTTGATTTATTATTTTATTTAATATTATTTGCCATAATTGGTGCAAGAATATACTATGTAGTTTTTAATTTAGATTATTATTTAAAGTATCCAATAGAAATAATAAAAGTATGGGAAGGTGGCCTTGCTATACATGGTGGAATAATAGCAGGATTTATTTATTTAATTTATTTTTGTAAAAAAAATAAGATAAGTATTTTATCTATTACTGATTTGGTAGTTCCATCACTTGCTTTAGGTCAAGCAATAGGAAGATGGGGAAACTTTTTTAATCAAGAAGCATATGGCCCTATTGTAAAATATGAAATATTAAAAAGAATACATATTCCTAATTTTATAATAAATGGAATGTATATTGATAACAATTATCACTACCCTACTTTTTTATTTGAATCTGTCTGGTGTTTTTTAATTTTTATAGTAATTTTAATATTAATAAGATTAAAAAAAGAAAAGCTTGGATTTTATACATCAATATATTTAATAATGTATGGAATTGAAAGATTTATAATTGAATCATTAAGACAGGATAGTTTAATGCTATTTAATTTAAGAATTGCTCAAATTGTATCAATTATTATGATAATAATAGGAATATTTATATTAATATTAGGAAGAAGGAAAAAAATTGATTAATAAAAAATGGGATATTGTATTAGAAGAAGAATTTAAAAAAGATTATTTTAAAAAGCTTGGAATATTTATAAAAAATGAATATAAGAAAAAGACTATATTTCCACCATATGAAAATATATTTGATGCATTGAGGTTTACTGATTATGATGATGTAAAAGTTGTAATATTAGGTCAAGATCCATATCATGGTTTAGGAGAAGCTCATGGGCTCAGTTTCTCTGTAAAGGAAGGAATTAAAATGCCTCCTTCCCTATTAAATATTTTTAAAGAATTAAAAAGTGATTTAGGAATAGAAAGAAATCAAACTGACCTAACAGATTGGGCAAAACAGGGAGTATTATTATTAAATTCAATAATGACAGTAGAACAAGATAAACCATTATCACATAAAAATAAAGGTTGGGAAATATTTACAGATAATATAATAGGATATCTAAACCAAAGAGAAAAACCAGTAATATTTTTATTGTGGGGTAATTTTGCTAGAAGTAAAAAATCTTTAATAACTAATTCTAGGCATAAAATAATTGAAAGTGCACATCCATCTCCCCTATCTGCATCACGTGGTTTTTTCGGTAGTAAGCCATTTAGTAAATGTAATAATTATTTAGAAGAACTAGGAATAGAAAAAATTAATTGGTAATTATTCATTATTAATCAGAGAAAAAGAGTAAATTTAATTAAATCAGTAAAAATAGAAAAAATTTGATAAAAATAATAATTATTAATTTTTTTCTTCTCAAAAAAGAAATTTTATTTCACTTCAAAAAGACCTATTATAGGCTAAAAAATTTTTTTCAAGAAAAGTACTTTTTCTCTGTTATTAATAAAAATAGTTTACAAAATCAAATTAATTTGTTATAATCTTTAGCGAGTATTAAATTACTCCTTGCTCTCTTGAGCCAAAGACCATAAGGAGGTGGAAAAAATGAGAAATTATGAAATTATGTTTATCGTAAAACCTACATTACAAGAAGAAGAAATAAAGAATGTAGCTGCAAACTTTCAAAAAACATTAGAAACTAATGATGCAAAAGTTACAAATGTAGATGCCTGGGGCCAAAGAACATTAGCATATGAAATAAAAAAAGGTAATGATACATATAAAAGTGGATATTATTATGTTATTAATATTGAAGCTAATGATGATAAAGCTGTTAAAGAATTTGATCGTTTAGCACTTATTAGTTCTGACATAATAAGACATTTAATAATTAGAAAAGAAAAATAAGAGAGGTATTTATGAACAAAGTAATTTTACTTGGAAGATTAACTGCTAAACCTGAGTTAAGATATACTCCTTCTAATACTGCATATACAAGATTTTCAGTAGCTGTAAATAGACCTTTTGCTAGACAAGATGGTACAAGAGATACTGATTTTATAAATGTAGTAGCATGGAATAAAAATGCGGAAACTATATCAAGATATTTTGATAAGGGACGTCAAATTTGTATTGAAGGTAGTATAAGAACTAGTAATTATACAGATAAAGAAGGAAATAAAAGATATACAACTGATGTTCAACTAGATAGTTTTGAATTTGTTGAAAGTAAGAAATCTGCAACAGAATCATCAAATATTCAACAAGAAACACCATATGATTTTGAAACTGATAATAATTCTTCATCTAATGGTGGTTCTGTAGATAATGATCCATTTGCTGATTTTGGTGATAGTGTATCTATAGATGAAAACTTCTTAGATTAAGGAGGATAGATTATGGCTGAATTTTATAGAAAAAAGAAAAAAGTATGCCAAATGTGTGCTGGAAAAGATGTTGATTATAAAGATATCGATACAATTAAAAAATATATAAGTGCTGATAGAGGTAAAATTTTACCTAGAAGAGTAACAGGTGCTTGTGCAAAACATCAAAGACATATAGCAACACAAATTAAGTATGCACGTCATATGGCTTTAATACCTTTTGTTAAATAGTAATTAAAATTAACTAATAAAACGGTTAATTTTTTTTATAAGTAAATAATAAACCTGATATAATATTTGTATAGGAGAATTGTATAAAAGTCTTAAATATATATTTATACTTGTTTTTATATTTATAATAACAGGTTATAATAGAAATAGCTTAGATAATATTTTAAATAGTGCTAATAGATTTTATGATGATCAATATAATATTAAAAATATTGAAAGTTATAGTAAAGGTGATATAGCTTATGTAACAATAAGTGTAGATGATACTATTTTTAAGTAAAGAGTCAATATAATGGTGATAGTGTGTGTGATTAGGTTCAACAAGTATTGAGGCATCTTTACTATTGTCTTTCTATTAAAAAAAAAGACAAGAAGTTGAATTAATTGAAAAAAATATAATTTAAATATTATATTTAATAAGTATAATAATGAATATATTTTATAATTATATAATAAATAATAAAAATTAATGCAAATGATATAAATAATATAAAAAATGTTTTGTGAAGAAGTAATTGAAATAGAAGATATTAAAAAAATATATAATTTTGTATATGACGATAATACATATAATTATTATGAAGTAGAGATAATTGGAGCAAATAATTCTTCAATAAGAATTTATAATAATAATAAATTAATCAAATCCTTTACCATCTTTGATGAAAAATTTAAAAGTGAAATATCAAAAATAAATGGAAATAAAAAAAAGAAAAGCGTTAAGCTTTTTTATTTTGTTAAAAAAGAAATAATACTTTCAGGATTTTTTTTATTATACACTATATCATATATCAATTTTATTATTGGAATATCTATCTTATTATCGTTTATAATATTATGAATACTTCTTAAAGCTGTTAAACCTTCAATTGTTGTACTATTAGTATATTCATTTATTTCTTTATCCCCTACTTTACTTCCAATTAATTTACCTAAAGTGTAATTTCTACTCTTGCTGCTTGTACAAGTAAGAATAATATCTCCAAATCCTGCAAATGATAAAATTGTTCTTCCAGTCCCACCCAGTTTATTTATTAATTCTTCAACATCATGTAGGGCTTGTGTTATAAGCATTGCTTGAGTTGATATTGGAAAATTTAGACCATCAACAATACCACTTGCTATAGCTAAAACGTTTTTTATAGATCCACATATACAAGTACCTATAACATCGTTAGTCTTAAATATCTTAACTTTATCATTTTTTAAAGCATCATAAACAATTTTACTAGTGCTTGGATTATAACTTGCAAGTGATAATCCAATTGGAACATCATTAACAATATCAATTGCAAATGTTGGCCCAGAAATAACACATACTTTGTTTGTATTGAATAATTGTTTTACTATGTCAGGTAAAAACATACTACTACTCTCTTCAATTCCTTTTGATGCAATACATATATGCTGATTTTTAATATATGGAATTGCAAGTTTGCAAGTACTTGAAACAAATTCAGCGGGCACAACAATAAATATAATATCTTTATTTTCACAAACCTCATTAATATTATTTGTAATTTTAATATCATCTGGAATTTTATAATTATTAAGATTATTTCTTATTCTGTTATTACTTAATTCCTTTTTTTCTTCTTCAAACTTAGTCCACATTGAAATTTCATTGCCATTTTTATATAAAATAGATGCAATAGCTATTCCAAATACACCTGTACCAATAATACCTATTTTCATATTTCATCTCTTTTCCAATAAATATAATACCATATAATTTTATATAATTCCATTTAATAATTATACAAATTGTATGGGGAGACATAAATTTCTTTGATGACTATCAAATAAATGTAAAAATTAAAAAAATTTCGTAAATTTTTAGAGTAAATGCAGTTTTAGTAATAAAATGGTTAAATATCAGACTTAATGCAGAAAAAAACATGTAAGCTGCAATAAAACTGATATTTTTTATATAAAAAACTTAAATTTTTCCACGACAAAAATAACTGGGCTATTGCAGTTTTTCAAACTAAATGCAGTTTTTTGTGTTTCTTTGTAACTATAATAATTTAAATTGTTAGTAACAAATAAAGGTGAACTTTATTTGTTAAAATATTATAAATTAATAGTTCTTGTCAATGGTCAAGATGAACTCACTATCGTTCGCCATTGACAAATACTAGAATAATTGGTTAAATAAATCTTCATCAAATACTTTAAAAAATGCATCTTTTGGTGTATAAGAGTCAAGAGATTTTAAAGGTTTGTTTAATAATATATAATTGATTTGTTTTATATCATTTTTTGAATATTTATCTATAGATTTACCTTTAGGAAAGAATAATCTTATTTGTTTGTTCATATTTTCTACATTAGGTTTCTGATTTGATACATAGGGATCACAGAAAAATAATTTACATCGTTCTTCCCCAGTAATTTTAGAAAAACAAATTCCTTCGATATCGGAAAAATTTGAATCTCTATCAGTTAGAATAACAGGAAATAGAGACTTAAAATTATTGATTCCAATTTTATCAAAAAAATCAACAACTTTATTGGAATTAGTCTTATTAATAATATCTAATAAAGTGAATTGTAAATTTGGCAAAATAAATGTTAAAATATTATTGTTATCTGTTTTTATGGCACCCAGGAAATCAAGTTGCCAGACGTAGATTCCTGGATTCTTATGTAAAAAAGCAAGATAATCAAGATAAGTATGACCAGTTCTATCAATTTTATTATTTTCAGAATACTCATACTTTTTATTATGCTTTCTTTTTTTTAATTTAACTGCATAAGGTAAATCAATTCTTTTAGTAGTTAAATAACCTTTATTAATATAACCATATAATGTTGATACAGATTTTTTAATAATATCATTATTTTCAATTTTAATTTGATAGATAGATTTGTTTTCATCAACACCATTTTTAATAATAGAATCTAATTGTTTAAATTCTTCATCATCAACATCAATGCCTCTCCTTGAATTGATTAAATTAATATCAGCTTTTTCTTGCGCTTTACTAGCATCATATTTGTATTTTGTAAAAGGACAATTATTATATCTTTCTTTACATCCAGTACAAACATAGGGCCAACGTTGAGTTTTTTTACAATTATTATTTAATCCAACAGAAATTTCAATTCTATTTCTTTTAACTTCTTTTGAAACATTGGTAGGATCAACTAATAAATTTTCACCAATTTCTCTTAATAAATATCCATGTGATATACCTGATGAAATTGTCTTTCTTTGTTCAAATTTTAAATGTTTCCATTGTTTCATTTTTAATCCCTCCTTCATGCGAGGAAACATAAAACATATTATAACAAGACTTATTTCAGTTTTCTATATAAAACCGGAAATCCAAATTAAAATTAGCGGAATTAAAAAAATTATGCAAACTATGCAAAATATATTCTTTATAGGTTAAAATTATGTTATAATGATACTGTAGGAGAGGTGATATTACAATATGGAGAAAGAAGATAGAGCAGAAAAACTTTCACAAGTTGATAGTTTAAAATTAGAAGAATTAAAAAAACTTTCTAGTGAATTAAAGTCTAAAAGTGCTATGTCACATTCTGAGTATGATGATGGTAGATTACATTTGGAAAACTTGACGAATATTGATGGTCTTATTCTACCTAAAAAAATAGATGGTAGATTACATTTGGAAAACTTGACGAATATTGATGGTCTTATTCTACCTAAAAAAATAGGTGATGAAGAAGAATTTGAGCCACTAGACGAAACAGACGATAAGCATAAAACTAGATAGTATAGGCAAAAAAAGATAGAATGTTCTATCTTTTTTTCAATATTTCATGCCTTTAATAAAATCAAATGTTTTAGATAAGTTATTAGATAAGTTTTTTTGCTGATATGACGTTGTACAAATGATAATCATGGTATATAATAATTTACCAGAAATGAGGGAAACTATGATGGATTATAAAAAATATGTTTTTGATTTAGATTATACCTTATTAATTCCAGATTGGTCTAAAGAAGATGATTATTTTAAAAGAACGATACCTTTAGAGGAGCAGGAAGAATTTTTTAAACAAAAGCAACCTATATTAAATAAATATGAATTAGATTTTCCAAAATATGATTTTAAGACATTAAGTGATTTTTTTAAAAGTTATGGCTTTACTGTTAGTGAAGAAGTAATAAATGGTTGGATGATTCATAATGGTGAAACTATAGAGGATGTTGTACCTGATGGAGTTATTGAATTGCTTGAATATTTAAAATCGACTGGTAAGGAAATAATAATTCTTACGAGTTGGTTTAGCGGAACACAAATACCAAGATTAAAGCGAACTGGATTATATGATTATATAGATGGAATAGTTGCAGGTGAAGATGCAATGAAACCTGATTTAGAATCTTTTGAATTAGCTATCGGTGATACAAACAAAGAAGATTGCATAATGATAGGCGATAGTATTAAAAGTGATAAAGTTGGGGCAGAAAATGCAGGAATAGATTGTTACATAGTTGATAAAGAACATAGTATGAGATATTTATTACAAATGGTTATGAACATCAAAGAAAAGCCCACTTGCCTTGTAAAGAGAAATAATTATAAATAAAAAATATGTAGAGATGTTTATAATAGAAAAGAGGTTTGCTTATGCTAAAAGACATTATAACAATAAGTATTTCGAGTTTAGCTTTATTACTTTCACTTGCAAATACAATATACATTTTAATTTGCAATCATAAAAGAATAAATCTAATAATAAATTCATACACAAAAAATATAGTGAACGGAAAATACATATATATTTTTGATTTAATGATTGAAAATAAGTCAAGATTAGCAGTTGCAATAAGTTTTTTAAAAATAGTAAAAAATAAAGAAGAATTTATATTTAATGTTAACCCAAAATTAATAAGTGAAATTACGAGCCAAACAGGGAAAAATATTACAGGAGAATTTAGTTTGTATTCATCATCATTTCCTGTTAATATCACTGGGTTAAACTCTAATAGAGTTTTTTAGAACTTTCTATTGATAAAAATATTGAAGGGGATTGTAATATAAAGTTGATCACAAATCGTGGAAAAGTAAAAAAGAAGATTTGTAGTGTTACAATTGATGTGAATTAAAAAAAACGTGAAATGAAAAAGTAAATTCCAGTTTCATAAAGCGAAATTTAAATGTATGAGAAATGTCCAGTTTCTGGGCATTTTTTGTATAATGTAT
>CAMKGA010000011.1 GCA_946412015.1 uncultured Caryophanales bacterium | reverse complement strand
TCATACATTTAAATTTCACTTTATGAAACTGGAATTTACTTTTTCATTTCACGATAAAATTACTTTTATCAATAGTCTTAAATAAATAAGCCATTTTAATTTAAATAGTTTTCTATTTTTCTATAATCTTTTTAGTTCCACCTCTAATATTTTGAAATATATCATCTTTATAGAATTTATATGTAGTAACCATTAATATAGCAAGTGGGAATGATATTACTATACCCATAATTCCAAATACTGCACTTCCTGCAAATACAGAAAATATTACTATTAAAGGATGTATAGAATTAGTTTTACCATAAACATTAGCATTTATTACATAGCTATCTACCATAGATAATACTGTAAATACTATTAATGTTTTAATAAACAATGATGGACTTATTACAAATGCTGTTATAGCTGCAACACAGTTATTCATAATACCACCAAAGTATGGTATTAAATTAGCAAATCCAGCAAGTAGTCCTAATAACAATGCATCAGGATGTCCTATTATAGAATATACAAATCCATATTCAAATACAGATATTATCATAACTGTTACTAAACCACTTAAATACTTTTTCATTTGTTTATCTAATGATGCAACAAAATCAAATGTCTTCTGTTTTCTCTTAGAAAAGAAATTTCTAACTTCTTTTCTAATTTTATCCATATCAATTAATATATATACAAATGCAGCTGCACCAATACAAACTTTAGTAAATAATGCTAATGATGTATTAACTAAATGTATTGTACCGTTAGAAACATAATTTCCAACACTACCCATAATATTTTTAAATATATCATTCAAGTTTGTTTCAAGTCCACTTAAATTAAACTCAGAACCAAAATCCATTTCTGATAATTTGTTTATAAAATCTAAAATATTTGAAAATAAGCTTGCCATTTGTCCTACTAATACTGTTGATACAACATATATTAATCCTGTAATAATTGCAAGAAGTCCTACAACAATAATTGTAACTCCCAGTGCTTTTGGAATTCTTTTTTTCTGCATCCATTGTAATGTTGGATGAAGAGCATAAGCAAGAGCAAAAGCAAATAAGAAAGGAATAATTATATCTACTATTTTATCGGTTATTCCCATCCATAAATGTCCTGTCTTATATAAGAAGAAGATCATTAATACTACTAAAGTTAAATTGACTAATTTAAAATTTATTTTATCTTTCATCTAATCACCACTTTCTATTATAATTGTAACTGGTCCATCATTTTTTATAGAAACACACATATCAGCACCAAACACTCCAGTTTCAACCTTAACATATTTTCTTAATTTTTCATTAAATAAATCATATAACTTAGTTGCCTCACTACTTTTCATAGCTTTAATATAACTTGGTCTATTTCCCTTTTTAGTATCTGCATAGAGTGTAAACTGTGAAATACTAAGTATACTTCCAGATATATCTAATATCGATTTATTCATAATATGATTTTCATCATCAAATATACGTAAATTAACTATTTTTTTTACAATATAATCTATATTTTCTTCTTTATCTCCATCGGTAAAACCAACTAATACAACTAATCCCTTATCAATACTTCCAACAATTTTATTATCTATACTAACACTTGACTCTTTACTTCTTTGAACTACTACTCTCATCTTATTATTCTTTCAACTCCTGTAACTTCTTCTAATGCTTCTATATCATTCATATATTTTTTTAATTTTTCTAAATTATTAACTGCAACTTTAATTTCAAATGTATATTTACCATCATTTTTTATAGTATTCATACTTTTTATACTTAAATTATTACTCTGAGTAATAGATGCAATTGTTAATACTAAATCTTTATTTGTATTAGTATATACCATAATATTCGTTGCATATCTTTTTTCTATATCATCATTCCATCTTACATTTATTAATCTTTCAGATACATTTGATACATTAGGACAAGTTGATTTATGGATATTAATTCCAATACCTGTTTGAATATATCCAACAATATCATCACCTGGCACTGGTCTACAACACTTAGCTACATTAATTTTAATATCGTCAATACCATCTACAATAATATCTCCTTTAGATTCTTTTTCTACATTTGTATTCATTACTTTATTAAGTAATGTCTCTTCTTTACTCTTATCATTATCACAAGTTGTATTAATAACTTGATTTATAGATATTTTACCACTACCTACATTTATATATAAATCATTAATATTAGCTAGGTGCAAATCATCTAATACCTTCTTTAAATTATCTCCAGTTAATAAATCAGATGTTGATATTTTCTTCTTTCTAAGCTCTTTAGCCAGTACTTCTTCACCCTTCTTTAAATATTCTTTTTTATCTATTTTATTAAAGAATGAACGAATTTTATTTTTAGCTTGAGACGTATATACAATATCTAACCAACTTTTAGATGGACCATTAGAATTATTGCTTGTATTAATTTTTATAACATCATTATCTTGAAGAACATAATCAAGAGGTACTATACTTTCATTAACTATAGCTCCTACCATTGAATCTCCTACTTTACTATGTACTCTATATGCAAAATCTATTGGAGTTGAACCATATGGAAGTTCTATTACATCTCCTTTTGGAGTATATACATAAACAGTATCTTTTAACTCTTCCATTTTAGTATCAATATCTTCTGCCGATTCTTTTATCTCCATAATTGATCTAAAGAATTGTAATTTTTCTTCCATACCCTTCATAAGGTTTTTACCTTGTTCTTTATATGACCAGTGAGACGCTATACCACGTTCTGCAATTTCATCCATTTCATAGGTACGAATCTGTATCTCAAAGAAATTACCTTCTGGACCAAATACTGTTGTATGAAGTGATTGATACATATTACTTTTTGGCATCGCAATATAATCTTTAAATCTTTTAGGAACAGGACGATATTTAGAATGTATTAACCCCATTGCTTGATAACAATCAGATACATCTTTTACAAATACACGTAAAGCAAGAAGGTCATATATATCACTAAATCTTTTACCTTTATCAAGTTTTTTATAAATACTATAAATACTTTTAGCTCTACCTTTTATTTCATGTTTTATTCCATGTTCATTAAGTAATTTAGATACATTATCCATCATTTCATCAACAAACTTATTACGTTCATTTTTAGATTTATTAAGTCTTTCTACTATAGAAAAATATACATCTGGTTTTAAATATCTAAGAGATAAATCTTCTAACTCACTTTTTATTTGATTAATACCAAGTCTATGAGCAATTGGCGTTAATATCTCAAGAGTTTCACTAGCATTTAATTTTTTCTTTTCATCAGATAACATGTACATAGTTCTCATATTATGTAATCTATCTGCAAGCTTAATAAATATAACTCTAACATCTTCCGTAAGACCCACTAATATTTTTCTATGATTTGAAATTGTTGTTTCATTTGAACCATTATAATGTAATCTATTAATTTTAGTAACACCTTTTACAAGAGAAGCTACATCTACCCCAAACCTAGATTCAATATCACTTGCTTTTATTCCTCCTACAGATATTGTATCGTGAAGCATACCAGCAATTAAAGTATCAGAATCAGCATTTAATTTAGATAAAATATGCACTACATTAAGTGGATGCTTAATATAATCATCACCACTTAATCTTTTTTGATCTTTATGTACAATACTAGCATATTTATATGCTTCTTTTAATTTAGTAATCTCTTCATCAGTTAAATAATGTTTTACATCATTAATTATATCTTCAATTGTAATATTAGGATTATCTTTATTCATGTTAATCACCACTTAAATTATAACACATATAACACTTAAAATAAATAAACAAGAATAAAAAAAGAAAAACTAGTATTACTAGTTTAAGAATGTTTTAGAAATAGTTATAACTGGACAAACAGCGCCATAGGAGTAGTTGTTGCTGTATACACCGACAGGTCCAACAAAGCCACTGATTCTCACATACCAAACTTCAGAAGATGAATCATTATATTGACTCATTGTCCAATAATAGCAATTAATGTCTAATTATTTTTTGTTTTTTCTTTTTCACTAAAATTAATAATACAATTATAATTCCTACAACTGATATAGTTGTTAAACAAGCGAAAATCAAAATATTGTCCCTTGTATTTGGGTTATTCGTTTTAACATTGCTTAATTCATTAACATCTTCTGTTGTTTTTACATCTTCATACACTAATGCAAAATCAGAGAACATATCATTTTCAAAACTAATTCCATCTTTAGTTTGTGTAGCATCCAATACTACTGTTTCACCATTGTGATATCTAATTACTTTCCATACTCTTTTATAACCTTTAGATAATTTAGGTAATCCATTTGGAGTTGGTAGGATAACTGTTATTGGACTCTCAAGCTCCTCTATAGTTCCAGTAATATATCCATCTACATAAACTAAAATACCAACTGAATAATATGCTCCTATTTTTTGCCCTAAGCCAATCTTACTATTTAAACCTTCAATAACATCTTCATCAAAGAAGCTATGAATACGACTTTTGCTTATAGCCTCACCTACGGCAAGTTCTACAGTTATTTCTTGCCCACTTTCTATTGCATCATCTATAATAGACTTAGTATAATCACTATCGTATTTTACTTTTCCATCTTTTATAGCTTGAATTAATATAGAGTTAATTATATTATTTTGTTCTTCAATAAAGTCATCTGGTAAAATTGCAGGTTCTACATATTCTTCTGGAATTATTAATTCAGACTCATTTGATACAACCATTGATATTCCAGAAGGTGATATATAAGATATTTTCTTTTCTACTCCATTAATATATACTTTAATATTTTCACCAAAAATATAATTATCATCTTTAATATCAATATCTAGTATATGAAAATATTTATAATCTTTAACAAGTCCATCTGAATCACCAGAACTTTCTTCATCTGATGAAAACCATGAACTTCTATCAATTGCCATAAAAGTTTCAGTTAGATTTAATTTATCAGCATTTTCTTTTATTCTTGATGTAAAAGAAGGTTTAGAACCAACTTTAAGAGATAAATTAGTTCCTTCTACATCAATTCTATCAATTATATTTTTTTCATCAATATTTATTTCATTTCCTGTTCTGTCAGCAGCACTTATTAAACCATCATTAATTTCTATAGTTGCAATCCTAGCATCTGGATAAAATCTCCCATTATAATATGTCCATAAATAAATATAATATGTTTTATTTTTAGAAAGAGAAATACTTAAATTAGAGACTGTTGTTGCAATGATAGAATGATTTCCAAAACATGGAAAACCATCTTTATTAAACCCAGCTATTCCATACTCACTTACAAATTCATTATCAGCTATTACAGCATTTGTATCAAGATAATTTCTATTATAAACTGTTCCTGAATCAGTAAGATCTCCATATATATTACTATCTGGATTTCCTTCATCAAATTGTTTTTCTTGAATTCCTACCCAACTAGTTGATTCACCTAAATTACTTGGTACAGTAAATCTTAATTTAAATGATTTTAACTGATTATCTTCAATTACAGTATTATATATCATTGCATCATCTGCAGTCCAAGCATATGTAGTATTTGAATTAATAACAAATAAACTTAAAGCAACAATTACGAAACTTAATAAAACCACTATTTTTTTTATCATATCTATACTCCTACTCTATTATCATTCTAGCAAATAATTATCAAAAATACAACAACAAAATACGATTATTAAAAATTTACGATTATTAAAAATTTACGCTAATTTTTACTTAAAAGTTAAATGAAATCTTTATTGCAGGTTTGTTTTATTTACGGGCTTCTTCTTTTTCAAAAAAAAATATAGAAATTATTCTATATTTAATTCAATATTATACATAGTATTATAAACGCTGCTCCTAATACTCCTGTAAGTCTAGTTATAAATAACTCTCCGCCTCTTTCTTTTCTATTTTGAAATAAAGCGTCATTTCCACCACTTATTATATTAGAAGCACCTTCTGCTTTACTACTTTGTAATAGTACTAGTGCAACTATTAATATTGATACTATAATTAAAACTATTTGCATAATCTCCTCCATAAATAATTTATCATAAAACTTATTATAAATCAATGATTATTATTTCTTCTTCTTACAATTTGTTTTTATATTACCTTTTAAATTAGATATAATCTCTTTATCTGTTGGATTTTCAACATAGCACATTGCTGCAACCAATCTTATAGCTTTATTAATATCTTCATTAGTACAATTTAGATGAATAAAGTTATAAACATCCTTTGTTTCTACTTGTTTTTCTAATTCAGTATATAAATGTGCATATTGTAAAGTATTAATATATAATTTTTTATATTCATCTAATAATTTTTTACTTTGATTTAAAAGTTGTTTTTCTATTTCATTATAATTCATAAAATCCCCCTTGGTTTTAGATTATATTATAAATTATAATTAGTGTCAAATTAATCTTTTTTGTTTATTGTATATATAGTTTTATTAGATAAATCTATATTATTAATAATTTCATTTAATTCTTGATAGTTAAGTTCATCTATAAATTTATGTTCATCAGTTATAACTTTACCATATTTAATAATATTAGCCATAATTTTATTATTAATAGCATATATACTATCACTTTTATATATTACTGAACTTTTCTTTACTTTCTTCTTTCTATTAAAATCATTTTCATCAATTTTTATATCTTTTAATTCTTCATCTATTTTATTTAATAGTTCATCTTTTTTATTTGTATCAACTGATAATATAACTAATACGTGTTTATCAGTATTAACAATTGTTATATCTAAATCAAGAGTAGTTATTTTTTCTTCTCTTATTTTTTCATTAAATTCTGATACTGTACCAAATTTAATATCAAAAAACATGCCAATATATGTTCTAAATTTATTTATATCAACATTAGAATTATTTCTAATCTTATATCCAATGCCTACTTTAGGTATTTCTATATCCATAGTAGTTGATGCTTCTTTTAAAGAAACAGTATCAGGCTCATCATATACTTTTCTTTTTATCTCTTTATATTTTTTAAACTTTTTCTTTTCTTGATTAGCACTAACAATGTTAATTACATCTTTATAATCAACATTCCCTGTAACTACTAAAAACATATTAGATGGATTATAAAAAGTGTGATAACAAGTATATAAATCTTCTTTTGTTATCTTTTTAATACTAGAAATATTTCCAGCAACAGGATATCTAATTGGATGTATTTTAAAAGCATTATGAAGTATTCTATCATATAATTTATAGTATGGACTATCATCATACATTCTTATTTCTTGTTCAATAATTCCTTTTTCTTTTTCTACATTTTCATCTGTAAAATAAGGATCTTGAACATAATCCAATAAATAATTTAAATTTTCATCAAAAAAGTTAGTACCACTAAATAAATATGTAGTTTTAAAATTTGATGTATTTGCATTTGCATCGCATCCACGTTCAGAATAAAAAGTAAATGGATCAACACCATCTTTTTGTTCAAATACTTTGTGCTCTAAAAAATGGGCAATACCAAGTGGAAATTTAGTCATACCAGTTCTATCATATGGCACAAACTCACTATCTATAGATCCATATTTAGTTGTTAAAGTTACATATATGCTATTTACATTGTCTTTTGGAACAATATATATATCAAGACCATTATCTAGTTTTTTATAATACATGTCTAAATCCATTTTAACAAGTTCAGTCTTCATTTTCTGCCCCCTTTAACATATATATAACATCTAGGTGCATCTTTGATGCAAGTCGTGTAATATCTTTTTTAGTAACTTTACTAATTTTTTTTATTCTTCCATCAATATCATCACTTTTTAAATACTCAATTCCTGTATACATACTAAGTAAATTCTGTGGATTATCTTCTAGCTCCTTAATACTATTAATATAAGTAACTTTAGCTTTCATAATATCTTCTTCACTAAATGATCCTTGTTGCATACTTTTTACATTTTTCTTTATAAGAGCAACTGCTTTTTTAAAATTACTTGCTGATATTCCTGATGTTATAATCATTGCATTTTGAAGTGGTACTCCTATTGATGTTATAGAATAACAAAGTGAATTTTTTTCTCTTACTTCTTTAAATAACTTAGAATCAGATCCTCCACCTAATATATAAGTTAATACATTAAGTACATATCTTCTTTCAAAATCACTTGTTTTATCTAGTTTATAACCTAAAGCAAGTTGACTTTGTGATATATCTTGATTTTCAATTACAGTTTTAGGAAGTAGCCTTGTTCTTTTCATACTTATAAAATGTGACTCACTTTTTTTCTTTATAGTTCTAATCTTTATTCTATTAGATATAGCTGATCTAATTCTTGCTTCACTTACATTTCCAATTACAAAAATATCTAAAATATCTTTTTTTAACATATTTAAATAATACTCATAAAGTTTTGCAGGAGTAATACTCTTTAAAGTATCTATATCGCCACAACTTCTATAAGAATGCATAGAATTAGGGCTCATTATTTCAAAAAGACGCATTTTTGAATAATAGTATGGACTTTCTTTAATTGTTTTTATATTTTCCTCAAGCAAATTATAAGCAAGAGCAAAATTATCTTTTTTAAATTTTGTTGATGAGTGTGTTACTTCTATTAATGGATTAAATAGTAATTCACATAAAAAATCAAGTGATGATTCAAAATTACCCTCCTCTGTATACTCATCATTTAAAAAGGTAATATCAAAACACATAACATTATATTTACCTGATATATAGTTAGATGCCTGATATGTAAGTTCATATAAATCTTCAGTAGCTATAGACATAAGCCTTTTTGTTTTATATTTACTACAAGCCTGACATAAAACATTTATAAGTAAATTTCTATATGTAATTCCTTCTTTATCAAGCAAACTTTTAAAACATACTTGAACTGTTACTGTTTTAAATTTCTTTGTTTTTATAATGTGCAAATTATATGTATGATTTTTTATTTTCTTATATTTCATATTACCTCCTAGCTACTTTTATTATATTCAAAAATATTTATTATAAACGTATTGCAGCCTCAAGTGCAACTACAATCATATCATCAAATGAATTTTGTCTTTCTTCTGCTGTAGTTTCTTCTTTAGTTATTATACTATCCGATACTGTAAATATTGCAGCTGCTTTTTTATTTAACAATTTAGCATTACAAAATAATGCATATGCTTCCATTTCTACAACGTGACATCCTTTTTCATTATGAAAATAATCTATATCGGTATCAGCATAAAAAGTATCTGATGAAAAAGCTCTTCCAAGCGCTATTTTTTTATTCATTTTAAATGCTGTATCTTGTAATAATTTAGATATATAAGCATCTGATGATAGAATATCTTCATCTATATTAAAACATTTACCATATGTTGATTTTGTATATGCATCTTTTGCAACAAATATATCATATAAATTTAAATTAGTATCAATAGAACCACATGATCCTACACGAATAATATTTTCTACATCATAAAATTTATATAATTCATATGAGTAAATACCAATACTAGGTATTCCCATACCTGATGCCATTACACTTACTTTAACTCCTTTATAAAATCCAGTATATGCATACATTCCTCTTATTGTATTTACTAATTTATAATCTTCTAAATATCTTTCTGCTATCATTTTAGCCCTAAGTGGATCCCCAGGCATTAATACTGTTTTTGCAAAATCACCTTTATTTGCTTCATTATGTACTGTCATAATTCCTCCTTTATTTAATTCATTATATCATTTTATATATAAAAAGTCACTTAATAAAAATAAAATAGGCCTGTTGGCCTATAAAATGTAGTCTGCATATGTACTATTTTTGTAGTACATTAATATTCTTTTCATTTATTTTCATTTTATTCATTTCTTTAGCTTTATAATTATTATATGCTCTTACATTAATAGCTATTCCAATAACTATTATAAAAGATAATATATATATCCACATCATTAATACTGCAATTTTAGCAAGAGAACCATAATAAACATCATATGCTCCAAATTTATTTACATAAAATGAGAAAATTGCTGTTGCTATTGTAAAACCTATTGTTGCAAATATTGCTCCTTTAGTAGTTGTTTTACTATATACTTTACCATCAGGTGATAATATGTATATAAGTCTCATTATAATAAATATAATAAACATAGCAATCGGCCATTTTATAAATGCAAATACATAATATAAAACATCATTAATAGGCTCATAAGTAACTACATTTAATATATACACAAATATTTGATTTCCATAAGTTAAAAAAGAAATCATAAATATAAATAGTACTATTAATAATAATATTAAAAATAGCGCTTTTATTCTTCTTCTTACATAGCTAGAATTCTTTATTCCATATAAAGAATTACTTGCAAGTATTAAAGCATGTGTTCCATTACTTGCCAAAAAGAAAGCAAAGGCAATTGATATTATTATATTTCTTGTAAATGTCTCTGCTTCTATATATGGTAGTAGTATCTGTTCAACACCATTTGGTAAAGCTGTCGATAATGTAGTTACGACTCCATCTATAGAAACAGAAAAATAATTAGAAATAATTCCTATCAACGTAAGTATTGGAAATATTGATAAAATCATAAAAAAAGCTAAATTACCTGGAAGATGTAATAACTCAGGTGAAGAAATTATATGAAATAAAGTTTTAATTATTTCTTTTACTCTTTTCATAAATACCTACTTTATTTTATATGGATTAATCCTTTAGAAATTTCTTCTAAAGATTTACCGATTTCTTTACTAGATTTATAATCTTTTTCACTCATTTGAAAATATTTTTTTTGTTTCATTTCTTTGACTCTTTTGGAAACAATATTAACTAGTAAATATTTAGATCCAACTTGATTTAATAATTTATCTATTGAAGGATATATCATAATCTACCTCCTATCTATAATAAGAATAAACCAAACCAAGTTAAAATTGCAAGAAGAGAATAAAAACTTTACATTATTTTACGCATCTATTTTTCCGTAAATAGTCTCACAATTAACTTTATGGTCGCTAAACTTAAAACATTTCTTTAAATCATTAAAATCAAAATTCTCACTATTATAATAAATTCTACCTAATACTTCACCTTTTTTTACTCGATCATTTACTTTTTTTAATAATTGTATTCCAACATTATAATCTATATTATCATTTTTATTTAATCTTCCAGCACCAAGATTAAGAGAAATCTTACCAATTTCTAAAGCATCTATTTCACTTATATATCCTGTTTTGTCGCTAATAATATCGACATAGTTAGCATCTATTTTAAATTTATCTAAATTTCCACCTTGTTCTTTTACAAACTTTTTAAATGACTGATATGCTTTTTTATTTTCTATGTTAGTATGTGCAAGTTCATATGCCTCTTTTAAACTTATATTTTTTACATTACTAATAATAATAGATGCGATAGAATAAACAACCTCCATTAAATCCTTTGCACCTTCACCTTTTAATGCTTCTATACTTTCTTTTATTTCTAATTTATTTCCAATATAATAACCTAATGGTTGATTCATATTAGTAAGTATACAAATTACTTTTTTATTATAATTTTTACCAATATCTATTAAGTAATGTGCAAGTTTTATTGCATCTTTCTTAGTTTTCATAAGTGCACCTTTACCTACCTTAACATCGATAACAATTAAATCTGCATTACTAGCTAATTTTTTAGACATGATACTAGATGCAATTAAAGCAATAGAATCTACTGTTGCAGTAACATCCCTTAAAGCATATATTTTTTTATCTGCTATATCTAAATTAGCTGTTGCTTGTGTTATTGCCATATTAATATTATTTACTTGATTTATAAACTTATCCTCATCAAGACTAACATTAAAGCCATCAATACCCTCTAATTTATCTATAGTACCACCAGTATATCCTAATCCTCTTCCACTCATCTTAGCTACCTTTATACCTAAGGATGCAAGTAACGGTGCAAGTATTATAGTTACTTTATCTCCAATACCTCCAGTTGAATGCTTATCAACAACTGTACCATCTATTTTAGATAGATCAAGTATCTCTCCACTTTTTAACATACAATCTGTTAAATTTAAAGTTTCTAAAAAAGTCATGCCATTAATTGTAATAGCCATTAAAAGTGCGCTCATTTGATAATCAGCAACACTTCCATCTACAAATCCATTAACAGCATAACTAATTTCTTCTTTTGTAAGTTCTTTATTTAATCTTTTTTTATTTATAATTTCTTTTATATTCATACTATCCCTTTTTTCTTTTATTTTCTTTTACTTTTTCTTTTCATTTTTATTTTTTTTACTTTTTTATGCCTATTTTCATTATTAATTAAATCTAAATAACTTTCATTATCAATTGTATTACCATTTTCAAATTCTTTACCCTGCTCTAAATATGTTCTAATTTCTCTTGCCTTTACTAAAATATCATTATCAACTTCACACATAGTTCCTGCAGTTAGCTTTAAAATTGCATATCTATTTTCATTTTTAATTTTTTTATAGCCCATACCATAAAAATGAATTGTACTCATCTCTATATAATCATATTGATGTAAAGTATTAATATCAATTGCTATAGAATTATTTCTATCTAAGATACATAAACGGTATGGATATTCATCATTTCTCATCGGTTTTAAATAAGATATATTATTTATATTTAAATGTTCAAATGGGCATATTTGTAATTCACATAATTCATATTTTTCTCTCATCATATTCACCCTTTAATGCTTTTTTTATGCCCCACCATGAAAGTAGTGCACATTTCTTTCTATTTGGTTGATGTGCTATATCACTATAAACTATTGCTTGCTCTAATATATCACTATTATATTCTTTTTCATCTATCATATATTCATAATTTTTTAATATTTCTAAAGCTTCTTTTTTTGTTTTACCAATAAGTGTTTCTATCATAATAGATGTCGCACTTGTACATATCGCACACGCTTCACCATCAAATCTTATATCAACAATTTTATCATCCTCAATTTTTACAAGCAAATTAATCTCATCAATACAAGATTCATTATTCATATTAACAAAACCATAACTGCTATCTTCTATAAGCCCTTTATTTTTAGGATTTTGATAATGCTCCATAATAATGGTTCTCTTTAGATTATTATCCATAGTATCACCACCTTCATTATATTATAATTACTAAAAAATTACAATTATTATTTTAATTTTGTCTTACCAGACTCTTCACCAGTTATAATCTCATATATATTCTTATACATAATATTAGATTTAAATTCATTTATATAATTTATAATTTCCATATCATTAGTAAGAGAATAATAAGTTTTAATAAATAATACTTTTTGTATAAAAAATCTATCATAATTAGATGTAAAAATTTCATTTATAAAATACATAGCTTCATCAGCAAACATCATATAATCTCCATCATCTAATTTTCTATGTTCATTTAAAATATATTCTATTTCATCAATATTTTTCTCATATAATTTTATATTAATATTATCATTTAAATATTTTAATCTTGTAATTAATCTATTTATCTCTTTACTAGAATCATTATATCTTTCTTTCATTGTTTCAAGTATAGTTATATATTTAAGCGAGAATATAGTTTCTTTTCTAGAAAAATTACATACCCCACCTAATCCATTTGGAAATGCCTCTTCCATCCTAGTTGGAGTTAAATTGCTATCATACTCTTCATATGAGTCAAATTCTAAAATATCATCATCTTCTAAATTATCTATATTATCATCATCATACTCTTCATTTGGATCAAACTCATAATCACTTGTATCATTAATACTAGCCTCATCATTATAATCTAAAACACTATCTAAATCATATTTAACTTTAGTTCTATAAAGTACCGAATATGTAAATAATGCATTTTGACTAGGTATATCAAGTAATTTAACTATATCAGTATTTTCATCAAAGTGATCACTTTGTTCATATTTAGTAATATCAATTGGATAAACTACATAATCTTCTTCTAAATCTTCATATATTTGATCCTGAAGAGTAGTTATCATTGCAATATAATCTTCCCCTAAGCTTTCTATTTCATCTAATATTTGTTTTCTATTCTTAAACAACTCTTCAATCTTTTTATTATTCTTATTATCAGAATTACTCATATATAATTTTTCAATTCTTTTTTCAAATTTATAATATCTATATATTAGTTCTATAGGTTGAGTAATCTTTAAATATTTAAATATCCTAGTATCATAATCTATATGTCTTAAAACTGTAATATCATTAATTTTTTCGTCTATATTATGAACGGTGACATCATCATTTAAAACTATAAAACCATTTTTATAATATAAGATATCTGAACACTCATCTAAAAAATTCATAAATTCTTTTTGCTCATTAATTGGCTTAAAACATATATAATCTTCTCTAGTTATAGTTTCTAATACTCTTCTTCCTTCAAGAGCTTTTACCAAAGACAATTCTCTTCTATTACCAAATAACAAATTTATTCTTAATAAAAATAATGTTGTATAACTAAAACTCTCATCAACTTCACACATTATAATTCCTCCAACTTGTAAAGTGTATTATAACAAAAATTAGAAAAAAGAAAAAGACCTATTTGGCCTCAACAATTAATTTTATAGCCGTTCGCTCTTCTCCATCTATATTTATATCAGTAAAAGCCGGTATACATACCAAATTTTTACCACTTGGAGCAACGAAACCTCTAGCAATAGCAATAGATTTTACCGCCTGATTTAAAGCTCCAGCTCCTATTGCTTGAATTTCAACACAACCTTGTTCTCTTATTACATTAGCAAGTGCTCCTGCAACTGAATTAGGGTTTGATTTAGTCCCTACTTTAAGTGTTTCCATAATCATTCATCCTTTCTAATTAAGTATATTAAATAAAAAAGAAAATAGAACTAAATTAGTTCTACTCTAAGGCTGATTTTTTTATTGTTATAACTGAGTAGCCGAATGATTATATTTTTCCAAATATTTATCTTCAAATTTTGCGACTGCCATTTGTACTGTATAGTTCATTAGATATCCTTATCTAGTGGACTTTTTATTTTTGTTTCATTTGTAACATATACTATATAACCACTTGTCGTAACAATAGATTTATGCCCCATTAATTTCTTTATGATTTGAAGTTCTACACCATCTCTAAGCATATTAGTAGCAAAGCTTCTCCTAAATGCCATTGGAGTAATATTCTCATTCAAATGTAACTTATTAATTATATTTTTAATTACTTCCATCCTTCTTTTAATTAAAGATTCATCACTATTTCTAAATATTATTAAAAACTCATCTCCACCATATCTGCAAACAATATCACCATAATTACAATAACTAATTAATAAATTAGTAACATTTTTAAGTACTCTATCTCCAGTCTTATGTCCATATCTATCATTTATTGCTTTAAAATTATCTATATCACACAATACCACAGTAGAATAATCATCAACATTTCTAAGTATCCATCTATTATATGCACCAGTTAATGCATCTACATTAAACCTTTCAAATAATTGATTTCTCTCATCAATTAATTTTAATATATCACTCTTTAATATATTATCATCAATTTTTTTAATCTATCTAAAATATTATTAATATAATCACTACTCATTACTACTTCCCCCAAATTGGCATTATTTTATCATAAATTATTATATAATGAATCCAGTTATAACTACAACTATAGATAAAACAATTAAAGTAAGTATATAATATGGAATGTTTTTGCTATATTTTTCTTCTATTTCTTCTATCTCTTTTCTATTATGAATATTATTAATATTTTTCCCTATTATTATTTCACTAGTACCAACAAAATTATCTATATCATCTTTATAAATGCTTTTCCCTCTATTAGAATCATATCCATCATATTTTTTCTTTGGCATTATACTTTTATAATATGGTTCTAATTTAGATGCTGAAAATGTAGCGCCTATTACAAATGTTAATAATAATACTAATATAGGATATGATAATATTGTTATTGAATAAACGTGTCTAACAACCGGAATAAAAGCAAGTAAAGTACAAACAATTAAACTAGGTATAATTCCTATTGCAAAGGATACTTTATTAGATATTTTATTTTTATCTTTTATAATTCTATCATACTTAACACTAGCATTGTTAATCTTATCTTTTATTAATTTATATATATCACTCATCTTATTATCTAAACTACTAATACTAGCATCTATACTCATTCTATCTTCGTAAATAGACATATATATGTGTTGTGATATACTTTTTTGTTCTTTTCCATTTTGAATTGTATAACTAATATTATATCTTACCCACATATCTTTTATTTCACTAATTCTACTATTAAATATTGATATAAAATTATTGTAATTATCGAATGTTATATCAGTATCATCATAAAAATTAATCGTACATTTAAAATTTCCATCAAAGTATTTAAGTGTCCAATGTTGATATTCATATTCATATTTTTCATTTTGTATCTTTTCTTGATTTGCTAGTTGTGTATTTAATATTAAATCATCATTCATTTTGGAAAAAATTTCTTCTAAATCTTTATCTGTAATAATTTTATTTGCTACTTCCAGTTTATCATTATACATAATTCATCTCCTTATTACAGAAAATACAGTTAACAGTGGGAAACTTATCAAGTATTTCTTTTATATTATTTTCTATTAAATCCATTGATTGGTCAGTATAATTAGAATTTCTTTTATACTTTATATCATAAGGTGAAAAAATAATTTCAAATTTATTCTCATGGTTTTCAATATTACCATTTTTTCCTCTTCCAAAATCTAAATTTACTTCTATTACTAATTTGTTAACATTATTTAAATTACCATTTTCAACTGCTGATTTAAAAGATATAATATCATTACAAGTAATATAGTTATAATTTTTACTATTAATTCTAATTTCAAATTTAGATGAATAACTTTTTTTATATTGATAATCTTTATAATCTATTTTTAACATTTTATTTTTTTCTTCATCATCACTTACTAATTTTTTAAAATTTTCATAAATTTCATTACAATAATTTACTAAATATGTAATATATTCTATCATTGGCACTTTATTAGAATAATCATATTCTTTAGTTATAATATTTTTCTCATTCATTTTATCACTACCTTATACTTTATTATACCAAAAAGTAAGTATAGAAACAATCATATTTTATAATTAAAATATCTTTTTAACATTTCTTTTTCACTATATTTGTTGTTATTAATATAAAAGTAATGATAATAGTCTCTTTTCATATCATTCAGATTATATATAATAATACTTTTTTTAAATTTAAAATTATATAGATATCTTTCTAATAAAAATTTAAAAAATACTTTATTTTTTTCACAAAATAAATCAATTATATTTTTTAAAAGTGGTAGCATACATATTATTAGTAATAAAGATAAATTAATTAAAGATATACTAAGTATTATAATAATTGTAATTAAAGATATTAGGAGTGTTAAAAAATAACTATTTTTAAAATTAGTTATTTTATTTAATAATATATTTAAAATTTTAGATCCATCAAGAGGATATATAGGTATTATATTAAATATAAGTATTATATTGCTTGATATAATTAATTGTTTGTTGTTAAAAAATGTTATAAATATTAATTGAAAAACTATACCCATAATAGAAATTATAAATTCTTCAAATAATGGTTTATTTAAATTATCTTCAAATTTTAAAAGTAATCCAACTGGTAAAAATATAATTTGTTTTATTTTCCATTTAAATATTAAAGAGAATATTATGTGTCCTAATTCATGGATAACTAAAATAGTAAAAAAAGATATATATAATTTAAAATATCCAAGAAGAATAAATATTAAACATATTATATAAGTTAATGGATGTATTTTAAATATATTTTTCATAATCAATTATTTTTCCATTCTTTTTAAATAGTAAGTATAATTTATTATTACATATTCCAAGTATATCACCTTTCTTTACGTAATCATATAAAGTATGATTAGTATTATCTATATTACCATATAATAAATCTATACCATTAATTTGTTGTATAATTATTACATTTCCATAAGGTTCTTTTATCCCTTTATAAATAACAATGCCACTTTCTTGTGCTTGAACACTATAATTACTATCAACTGTTAATTTTACTCCATCTTCATATTTTTCTTTTTTTAAATAACTAATCTTTTCACTTGCTACTTTATATGTTTTATTATCTAAATTAAGATTAAAGTCTTTAAAATACTTATTATATATATTACTAATTTTAGAAAATGATATATTTGTATCATATACATATTTATAAAATTCTTTTTTAAAATTAATATTTTTTTTCATCATAATTAATAATAATATTGTTACTAAACTAACAATTAAAAATCTATATATAAAACTAATAATTAATTTTTTAAATTTTACAATATTATCGTTCAATTTATCACCACTAAATTGTATGCAAAAAAAATATTTGAAGAACTAATCCTCAAATATTAAATGTTTGTTTTTATTATAATATTGTATTCCAGATATAATAGACATTACTGCAGCTACAAAAAGCAAGAAATCTGCAACACGTAAATTAAATAGTTCAAATGGTAAGTTATAAAATAGTATTAATGAAATACCTACCATTAAACATGCTGTTTTAATTTTTCCTGATTTAATTGCAGCTACTACTTTACCTTTACTTGCAGCTATCATTTTAATAGAATTAACTATACTATCTCTAACTATAATTACAACAGGAATTATAGGATGAATAAATCCTTGTGAAGCAAGAATAATTAATACAGAGTTAACTAATACTTTATCAGCAATAGCATCAAGTAATTTACCAAAATCAGTTACTAAATTATTCTTTCTAGCAATATAACCATCTAAAAAATCAGTTAGACTTGCTATTATAAATAAAAAACCTGCAATTAAATACTTAGAATCAACTACTAGTTTTTCATTAATAAATAATTTTGGAAAATCAAATCCTGCCATTTGAAATGGAAATAGCAATAAAATTATTATTATTATTGACATTATTATTCTTGATATAGTTAATTTATTAGGCAAATTCATATAATTCCTCCGTACTTAAATCATTTTTTATGATATCTTCTTTATCATTACTTTTCTTATCTGTTGCAATTAATACAATGCAATATATTATAATAGCCACTAAAAGCACTATTAATGCATAAATTAGTGCTGGTGGAATCGATCTTTGTTGTTTATGCTCAAGCGTATATGGACTAGCAATTTTTTTTACAGTCTTTTTTGTATTTTGACTTGCTTTTTTTATATCATCTAATGATAACCTAGATGTATAATCAAATAAATATTCATTAAATTCTTCAGTTAATTCTTCATAATCAAGCCCTAAATATTTAGCATAATCTCTAATAAAAAACTTAAGATAAAACACATCTTTAAATGCATCTTTATTACCATCTTCTATATTTTCCAGTTGTGCAGGTCGTATTTTTAAATCTTCTGCTGCTTCTTCCACACTTATTCCCATGGACTCTCTAGTTTCTCGAAGCTTTTCTCCTATTTCTTTCATATTACCTCAATTCTATTTGATAATAAAAAAAATACTTTATAAGCCATGTTCTGTACCACTTGGGTGACAAACATTTATCTATCTTTCGATCCCTGAATCGGTTCATTTTCCTATCAAAGTTCCCCTACCAAAATTTGGGTTTCTCGCTTGTGGGGTTTACCACGTTCCACTCCTTTTATTTCTAAAAGGCTCGTCTCTTTGGCACTTTTATACCATAGGCCATATCCAAAGACTTAGGCCATCTGGAGCCGTTAGCAAAGCTACCTTAGGTTATTTTTTCCCTAAGCACAAACACTACAATCATCTCAGATTGTGCGAGCATGGACTTTCCTCTACATAACTAGTATGCAGCGTTTGTCAAAGTATTAATCTTTACTATAAATATATTTCTCTAAATTGGATAATCTTCTAAGTACATCTGCTGTTGAACTACCTTCACCATTATTGTCTGTTATAACATCTAATTTTGTACGTAGATTTCTAACTTCTTGTTTAAGCCTAATATTATCCTCAACAAGTTCCTTCTTATCTTCTGCAAGAGTACGAATCATACTATTCATCTCTTCATAATCCTTGATTATTACGTCAAGAAATCTATCAACTTCTTGCATACAATAACCACGAGTATCAATTTTAAATTCTTTTTCTAAAATATCACGACTTGATAAAACTATTTTGTCTTCAGCCATATTCACCACATTCCCTTTTACGTCTTCATTATATAAAAAATTTATCTGTTTGTCAATAAGACTATATTATACTATTTTAATTAGTTTTTAATACTTTTAATTTTTTGTTTTATAATATTTTTCCTACTAGCATAATATTTTTCTAACCCATCTAGCTCATGTTCATATGATTTTATCTGATTATTAGCTTCTTTATCCATATTATTAAATATTAAATCTATATCTTCAATTATAAATTTAGTTATATTACTAAATAAACTTTTTATATCATTACTACAAATATCAATTGAATTTAAATAATCTCTAATAACTTCAGCCATCATATCAGTATTATAATATGACCCTTTATAAATAGTATTTCCATATTTTCCTTTTACAACTGATCTGTCTAAAAAACTTTCAATAGTTACTTTAGAATAAGTCTCTAAATCTCTACCTATTTTACATTGCTTACTATTTAAATCTATTTTTCCTACCATTAGTTTTTTAGTAAATCTATAAATATTAATTAATATTTCTTGATAATTATTACCCTTTTTATAACTAATTTTGTAAGAATTGCAATAATTATCATCAAATATATCTTTATTTTCAAGATAAATTAGTTCTATATTATCATTAAATCTTACTTTTAAACTTGAGTCATTATTATATCTAATTAACTCTTTTCTTAACTGATTAGATGAAACATCATAATACTTTATTTCATTATTTCTAATATCTTTATATAATAACTTATTGTCTTTTATTATATTATTATCTATCACCTTATAATTACAACTTTCAATTATTTCTTTTTGTCTTTTCATAGTTTTCTCCTCTATATTGTTTATAAAATTTAAGTAATTCTAACATTTCAGTTGCGATTCCCATTGGGTTTTCATAAACTTTAATATTATCATTTATAACATCTTCTATATCATCAACTTTGATATATCTTAATTCAAACTCACCAGCCACTTCTTCTTTAGTATAGTTAGTCTCAGATAAAATTGGATTAAGATCTGTTTTTATTTCATAATAATATATGTAATTTTTTCTATTTTTACCAGTATTTCTATAATCTTTAAAGTATCTTATGTTACATGCAAATGGACTCATATTTTGTAATTTTAAAGATATTCCTGTTTCTTCTTTTATTTCTCTTTGAAGAGCAATTAGCATATCTTCACCATTTTCTACATGCCCACCTGGAAATTGATATACTTTATAAGAATATCCCATCAATAGTTCATCATTAGAATTAATTAGTAATGCTTTTACTCTAACAACTTCTTCATCAATATCCTTATTATCCAGATTAAATTCATTATGAATAAAATATTTCATTTAATCACCTTCTTTGATTATTTTTATAATATCTACATAAATCCTTAATTAAACAATTATTACACTTTGGATTTTGGGCTTTGCAGTAATATCTACCAAACAAAACTAGCTGGTGGTGTAATCTAGCTAAAGATTCTTTAGGAAATTTTTTATTTAGCTTTTTTTCAATTGTTAAAACATCATCATTATTATAAGCAAGTTTCAATCTTTTAGAAACTCTAGCTACGTGTGTATCTACTGCAATTACTGACTCATCAAATAAATTAGCTAAAACAACATTAACTGTTTTCCTTCCAACACCTGGTAATGATTCTAAATAAGCTCTATCATTTATAACCTTACCATCACAATCACTTATAAGTCTTTTAGCTATTGCAATAACATTACTACTTTTTTTATAAAATGTCCCAATAGGTCTTATAATATCAATTATATCTAAAATATTTGCAGAAGCTAATTTTTCCAAAGTATCATATTTTTTATATAATACACTAGTTACCTCATTTACTCTTTTATCAGTCGTTTGAGCACTAAGCATAACAGATATTAATAATTCATAATCTTTAGTATAATTTAGCTCACATTTGGGATCTGGAAACAATGAATCTAAATAATTAATAATATTATCAATCATTTAACCAATCATAATCAAATAACTCTTGTTTTGTAGACATTTTTTTTCTTTTGAACTCTTCATTATTTCTAATAACATCCTCACGAGTCTTAATACCTTTTTTATTCCACTCATGAATTATTCTATCTATATATCTAAAATTGCTAACTCCATTATATGTTGCTTCCTTAAGTGCTAACTTTAAAATTTCTTCACTATTATTATTTAACCATTCTGATACTAATTCATATTCTATTGGCGACAATGTTCTACCTAATTCTGTTTCGAATATATCATATATAGTACTTTTTTTCTCATCCTCTTTATTTTCCATAATTAAAAGTGCTAATTTTTCATATAAATTATCTAAATTACATACTTCCATTTGTATTTCATTCACTTTTTTAAGTTCAATTTTAAGAATCCCTTTTTCTTCAAGTAAAGCAATCATCTCAAGAAGTAATGGCATTTTTATATCCATTGTATCAGAAATCAATTTAGGATTATATTCACTACTATTAATTAAGAATAATAATATAATAAGTTCTGCTTCATTAAGTTTTAACTTCTTATAATTCATTAATAAAACTTTGGGTATAGATATATCTTTATCTTTTAACATGTTTAATATTTTATCCATTTATTCCTCCTTAAATTTATTTAATATATTTATAAAACATTCAGGAAGTGGACTTTCAAATTCCATATATTTTTTACTCTTTGGATGAATAAATCCTAATGTTTTAGCATGTAAACACTGACCTGTATTATCTATTAATTTTCTTTTTCCATACACTGGGTCATTAACAACAGGGTAACCTATATAATTCATATGAACTCTAATTTGATGGGTTCTACCTGTTTCTAACTTTAACTCTATTAATGTTGCTTTAGAATATCTTTCCAAAACTTTAAAATGAGTAATAGCATCTTTACTATTATGACTACCTACAGCCATCTTTTTTCTATCAGATTTATCACGCATGATAGGAGCATCAATAACACCTGTATCATTTGGTATAACTCCCCAAACTAAAGCTATATACTTACGAGTTATAGTTTTTTCTTGAAGCTGTTTAGATAAGAATTCATGTGCATAATCATTTTTAGCTACCATAAGTAATCCTGTTGTATATGCATCAATTCTATGAACAATACCAGGTCTAAATTCGCCATTAATACTGCTTAAATTCTTACTATGATACATTAATGCATTAACTAAAGTTCCGCATTTATTACCAACTGCTGGATGTACAACCATGCCATTAGGTTTATTTACAACAATTACATCATCATCTTCATAGACAATATCAATAGGAATATCTTCAGCCTCAACTTTCATTTCATCAAAAACTATTTCATATTCAATTATATCATTTAAAAAAATATTTTGACTAGCTTTGCATTTTTTACCATTAACTAAAACTAAATTATCTTTTATCATTTTAGATACTTTACTTCTACTAATATCAAGTACATCTGCTAGATAACTATCTAATCTATCACTATCATTATCTACTACTATTTTTTGCACACACTCAACCTCATTTCATTTAATATAAGTAATACAACTGATACAACTATAAAACTATCAGCTATATTAAAAATAGGAAAAGAATAACTAAATATATTAAAAGACAAATAGTCAATTACATAACCATATATAATTCTATCAACTAAATTACCAGCTATTCCACCTATTAACATTGAATATAGAAAAGTCTGATATTTATTTAATACTTTATCTTTCAATAATAAATATATAACTATAAGAGCAACAAAAGTAATTACAATAAAAAATATTCTACTATCTTCAAGTATACTAAATGCAGCTCCTGTATTTCTAACATATGTAATATTAAAAAAACTAGGGATAATTCTTATTGTATCATATAATCTCATAAAATTAATAACAATAATTTTAACTAATAAATCAATCATTAAAAATACTAAACTATATATAGTTAATCTTTTCATTTAATCACCATAAAAATATATTATCATAATTATTAAAAATATTAAATAATAATAGAAAAAAAATAAAATTTTATATCATTATACCGTGTAAATATCATTAGTTATAATATTATTTAATCACTATTTTTTTATCAAATGACTTTTATATAAATAAAAATTAGGAGCATGTCCTAATTTTTATTTATATTCTAGTTAATTCATTTTTTTACTCATTTTATCCATGGTATTATCCATCATTTTCAGTGCATTATCTTTTACTTTGTTACCATATCTTTGATATGCAAGCATTCCTAATGCACCAGCTGCAATAAGCATTGCATCTTTTGTCAATTTCATCATATCACCTCACTAGAATATAGTATATATTTCTATATACATTACTATTATGGCAATAACTTATTATTTTATACAAGTTTATTTAATAAATCGGTTTTTCTTTTTATTTCTTGTGAATTTTCAACACTATATTTAAATGCTTCACTACTACCTATAATTATCAATTTTCTTTTTGCTCTTGTAATTCCAGTATAAATTAACTTTCTATAAAGCATTCTTCTATAACTTTTACAAATAGTCATAATAACAAGTTCAAACTCACTACCTTGGCTTTTATGAATACTCATAATAAAGCCGTGTTTTATATTTACTAAATCTTTAGTCTCATAATGTACAATTATTCCATCAAAATCTATTACTACTTCCTTTTTACCACTACTACTTTCAAATGGTTCTAAAATATTTTTTATAATTCCTATATCACCATTATATACATTTGAATCTGGAATATTTAAAAGTTGTAATACTTTATCCCCTTCTCTATATATAACATCTCCATATTTTATTTCTTTTTTATTACTATTTTTTGGATTAAAAACTTCTTGCAATACTTTATTCAAGTTATCAATTCCATTAACTCCTGCGTACATAGGCGCCATAACTTGCACTCTTCTATAATCAAATCCTTTTATAATTGCCATATTACACGTATCAATTAGTGCTTTTTTTATATTATTACTATCACATTTTATAAACCTGTAATCATCCTTATTTTCTAAAAAATTCCCTAAATTATTATCCTTGATTTCGCGTGCAAGTACTGGAATATAGCTATCACTTTTTTGCCTATATAAATAATTTAAGTGAACAGTATCTATTATCTTACTATCTATTAAATCTCTTAATATATTTCCAGCTCCAACACTAGGTAATTGATTATAATCGCCAACTAAAACTAATTTAATATTTGTAGTAAGTCCCTTTAATAAATTATCCATTAAATTATTATCTATCATACTTACTTCATCTATAATTATTAAATTATGAAAATCAGGATTATACTCATTAACTCCAAAAGAATTAGTCTCTTTGTTCCACTTTAAAAATCTATGAATAGTAAGAGCTTTAAAACTAGTTGATTCCATCATTCTTTTAGATGCACGACCAGTCGGAGCTAAAAGAGCAACTCTTTCATCTAATTCATCTACCTTTAAATTAAATACTTTTTTATAAACATCAAGTATTGCTTTTATAATAGTAGTTTTACCAACACCTGGTCCACCAGTAATTATTGTTATATTATTATTTATAGATTTCTTTATAGCTTCTTTTTGTACATCATTATATTTTATTTCATTTATCTTCTCTAGTTCATTAATATATTTATCAATTTTCACAAAATTATTAGTTTCTTTATTAACTAAATATTTTATTTTTGATGCAATATGTACCTCAGCATCATATATATCTATTAAGTAATACTTATCACCTTCAATAACAATTTTTAAATCACTTTCTAAATTATTCATACATTCATTTATTAAGTTAACATCTATATTAGTATGATTATAACTATTTAAACTAGATACAATCTCATCAAAATAAGAATATGTATCACCATTTTTAAAACTTAATTCTTTCATAACATATATAATACAGGCTTCTATTCTTCTATTATCAAATGGATCAATATCTAAATTTATACTTATTTCATCTAATTTGGGAAAATTGATTGTATCTATATCTTCTATAATCTGATAAGGATTATGTTCTAATATTTTTAATGTATTTTTTTTATAATAATTATATATTTCCAGTGAATCATTCATATTAAAACCAAGATTATTTAAATTAACGATTATCTTTTGACTTTCCTCATATTTAATTAATGTATCATATATTAATTCCGCTTTTTTCATGTTTAATTTTGGAACTTTATATAATACTTTTTTATCCTCAACAATTTTATCAAGCGCATCAACTCCTAAAGTATCAACAATTTTTTTAGCTAAACTTTTCCCTATTCCTTTAAACATGCTACTTGATAAGTATTCAATAATTCCATCTTTTCCTTCAGGCTTTATTCTTTCATATGATTCAACATCAAATTGAAAACCATATTTTGGATGAATTACAGTATTACCATAAAAAAAGTATAGTTCATTATGATTAAGCAAATCAAAATTACCTTTAAATGTAATTGTCTTACCAATATAATCTTCCATAGAATCAATATTAGTCTCTATTACTTTAAATAATCCTATTACAAAATTATTATTTTCATATATGCTATTTTTATAATTACCTTTAATATAATTCATAATTACCTCACTAATTAAAAGTATATCAAAAATAGTTATTATTTTAAATATTATTTTAAAATTTATAAAAATAAATATGATATAATATTACTTAGATAATTATAATGTTAAATAATATAAATCTAAATTTATTAAAATACTATTATAAAGTTGTTAATACAAGAAATATAAAAATGACAAGTAAAAGTTTGTTTAAAGAATTAATAAAATGTGGTTTTAAAATTCAATTCACTATAACAGTAAAGATTTCATTATTTTAGATACAGATTTAAACCTGCAACGTAAAAGCAATCTGATAGAAGAATTTATAAAACTATTATAAAAAAAGATATATCACATATCTTTTTTTATTATGCTATCAATTAATATTTTATTTACTATTTTATAACTAGTAATGCCTTCACCAATATTAGGATACTTTGATGAATAAATTTTATCTACCATAAATATAGTAATTAAAATAATTGATATAATAGCAATAACATTTTTATTTAATTTTTTTATTATATTATCAATAAATGGTGCAATAAAATATACAACAGCAATTCCACCAAGACCAAACACTAATAATCCTTCTGCACAAATTCTACCATTTATATTAATAAAATATCCTGAATAATCCCACCATCTAACTCCATTATGTGTAATTTCTAAAAAGTAAGAAGTAAAATATTCAATTATTCCACATACAACAATTATACTCAAAAACTCAATTAATGGTTTTTCTCTTAATTTATTAAGAAGAATTAATACAATTACTCCACCCGTTCCATATATAGGAAGCCATGGACCATACATAACTCCACGATTTACAAAATTTCCACTTTCAAGTAAGTGTAATAAGACTTCCCAAAACCATCCAACGAACGAAAATATAAAAAACATTAATATTAACGATGTTATGTTATACCTTCTTAAGTAGTTAACAACCTCAAATCGTTTTCTTTTTTTCTTCTCAGGTATTATATATAATTTTGAAGGATAAGATAATCCTTTAACTTCCGCTTCTATATTTTTTAATTTTAACTCATTAACTTTATTCTTTTCATATTCATATTCTTTTTCACTATTTGATAAATTAATTCCAAAAAAGTCTTCAATCCTATCTTTAATATTTTTAGGCTTATTAGTTTTTACATTAATACCTTCTAAGTCTTTATAATATGTGTCAGTTAATACTTTACTATCTGCTATTTCATATAAATATTTATCACTTAATAAATCTGCATTTTTAATATTTTTTTCTTTAGATATTTTTCTTAAATCACAATAATATTCTGAAAATGTAGTTACTTGATATGAATTAGTAAAGAATATATCTAAAAGGCCAAATGTAAGTACACCTAATATTTTCCATCCCATAAAAGACAATTCTAAAACAAAGCATTCAAATTTATGACCATACATCATATCACGAGATAATTTTATTGCATCTTTACTTTTAATACCTGGATTTTCAGCTATTATATATGGAACCATAAAATATGAATATCTTTTTATAATTCCTCCAATAATAGTTAAATCCCATAAAAATTGATAGATAAACAATCTAAGCATTACCTTTGCACTATTAAACCATTTTTTTACTCTTACCAAGAATAGTGAATCTTTAATAGCAATTTTCTTATAAATACGTCCCTCTAAAAATATTCTCCTTGAAATAATTTTAAATATATTAACAAAAAATAACCAAAAAGAAAAATATATTATAAAACTTAAAATTACAGATATAATACTAGAAATACTTGCAACACCTACAATAGATTTGATTGCAAAAAATATAGTTAAATATAAAGATCCCTCATCTATAATATTTACAATAGATGCAAAGACACCTCTTTTATTCTCAAATATTTTATTTGAATATTTCTTTTTTATTTTATTTCTCTTAGATTTAACTTCATTAATTTTATTATCTATATCTATATTAGTATCTTTTTTTATCTTTTTTACTGCATCATTATTTACTTTTTTGATAATAGCATTATCATTATTAAAAAAACTTTTTTCAATTTTTGTAATAGATAGTGAATTATTAAATTCACTTCCTATAAAACTTGCTATAACACATAATAAAACAAAAATTAAATAATGTTTTTTTAAAGATTTTAAACCACTTTTTTTAAGTTCTTTTCTACTTCTCATACTACAACTCCAACTAATGATATCGTATCACATTATATTTTAATTTACAATAAAAAAATCAGTTTGTACTGATTATTTTATTTTTTTCTTATCTTTATTATCTTTATCATTTGTTATAATTAAGCCACCAAATCCACCAATACATCCAGCAAGTATCATAGATAATGAATAATATACAATTGCTTGACGTCTGTCAGACTTGTTAGCGTCAACATCATACAATTTATCAGATAATTTATCATATGTTGTAAGCATTAAATTATAATTATCACAACTTGGTATATATTCCTCATTATTTACTGTATAATCAATTATTTTAGAATTATTTTCTACATAACTCTTAATTAAATTATATGATTCTTTCTTATTAATACTATTTATTATTTCATTAATTAAATCATCACTAAATTTACTTACATCATATGATATTACATTATTTGAATCTTTATCTTTAATGGAGATAATTTTATTTACATCCATTTCATTTTGTTTTAAAAAGATCTCTTTTTCTTTATAATTATCACTATTATATTTTTTTTCAATTACTTTATATGCTTTAGTCTTATCTAAAATAATTGGAGTATATTTTCCTTCATTAAAACCATTATTTAGTGTTAACACACCAGTTACCAGTACCATTGCTGATACTGAGCTTATAACTAAGTTTCTATGAAGACGATGTCTATAATTATTATTATACATATATTATTTTCCCCCCAGTGGAGAATATTATACACATTTAACTTAGTTTGTCAAATCATCATCTTCACTTTGATATAATTTTCTATAAATATTACTATTTTTTAAAAGTTCTTCATGAGTACCACTTGCTATAAGTCGTCCTTTATCTATAACATGAATTATATCAGCATCAATTATAGTAGATAGTCTATGAGCAACTATTATAATAGTATGATCTTTAACTAAAGAATCAATTGTTTTCTTTATATATTCTTGCGATTCATTATCTAAAGCACTTGTTGCCTCATCAAACAAAATTATTTTTGTATTAAGCATCAAAGTTCGGGCTATGGCAAGTCTCTGTTTTTGACCACCAGATAAGTTAATTCCACCCTCTCCTATAATAGTTTTATATTTTTTAGGTAGACTCATTATATAATCATCAATATATGCTTGTTTACAATACTTTCTAACTTCTTCTAATGTTACATTTTCCTTTAATAATCTAAAATTATCCATAATAGACATGTTAAATATAAATAGACTTTGTCTTATAATAGAAATATTATTTCTTAAAGACTTTTCCTTCAAACTTTTTATATCAACACCATCTATAGTAATCACACCTTCAGTTGCATCAAAATATCTAAGAAGTAAATTAAATATCGTTGATTTACCATTTCCACTTCTTCCTACAATTGCAATTTTCTTATTAGTATCTAATTTTAAATTTAAATTCTTTAAAGTAAGATCTTCATCATCGCGATATTTAAATGATACATTCTTGAATTCTAATATTCCCTTTGGATTATCTAAATTAATATCTCCAAAATATTCATCAGTATATAATCTATTATTAATAATCTCATCTAATCTCTGTAATGATACTTTTACTTTATTATAATTTACTCCAAAATCAGCAAGATTTTCAACAACTTGATCTACTCTCCAAATATACATATCAAGCATTACAAATATACTATATTCAATCTTACCCATAATAACATAATATCCACAAGTAAGTAATATACAAAATTGTAATATAAAATATATTAAATTATTCAAACTATAATATGTTATTTCATAATTTTTTATTTTATTGTGATTGAAAAATAATCTACTAAGTCTTTTAAATATACTTTTTTCTGTATTCTTTTTAATACCTAGTGCCTTAATCTCCCTAATACCAGTAATATTTTCTGTTGCAACTCTTACATACTCATCAGATTCTTTTTTTATATTTTTTTGTGTTTCTTTAATTTTAGGAAAAAATTTATATGAAATAAATCCCATAACTAAAGCAAACAATACAATTTCCATTCCTAAATAAAATGAAATTGAAAAAGCTAAGACAAATACAAATATAACAACAATAGCCTGGCATGTTAATCTTACAAGTTGAGCAAGCAAGTCCATAACACGCTCTGTATCATCATAAAGTCTATTAATAAATTCTCCTACTCCCATATCTTCAAAAGCTATAGCAGGTAAATTATCAATTTTTTTATACAAATCATAACTAACATTCTTCATAAATTTAATAGATAGGTAATTATATATTTTTTTTGTTGGGACTTGTAAAAAAGTATAAAATATAACCCATATACCTGACCAAATAACTAAATACATAACAAATCCATCTAATTGTTTTAATATTAAAAATTCTAAAGCTTTACCCCAAAAAAATGCTGATATTAATGAAGGTAAATAATTTACCAATACTAAAAATATATATATAATTATTTTTAATTTATCATATTTTAAATAATAACCTAATAATTTAAAACTATTACTTTTCATACTCCTCCTTCAAGACAAAAGACTACATTAAGTAGTCCTAAAATTCTTTTGTATTTCCTGTCTTAACATAACCTCTATTAAGTAAATATGTATCATTTTCATTAGTACTATATCTTATATAATTTATGCCTTTATTATATTTAAATGTACGTGATCTATAAAACTTATTTACACTTGTACAATTATCAACAGTAACCTGTCTTGTTGCATATACTGGTGTAGTTTTCGTGCCGTATATAGGTGTTTCCTTAGTTTGATAAATTGGAACATCCTTATAAATAGGCTCATTTACAACTTTACCACCCCTAGTAACTTGTCTAGTGCCAGTTTGTTCTGGTCTAGTTCCTACTTTATATTTTTTAGTTTCATATCCAACTATATAAGTTTCAGTATTATAACTTGCAATATAAGTTTCCTCTCTAGTTTCAGTACAACCTTCCGTTTTAGTTATAGTCTCCTCTTTTGTATCAACCTCTAAATTTAAACTTGACTGTATTTCATTAGAAGACCAATCACTCCATGCCGAATAAGTTCCTACTTTATCACTTGGCGTTAATGTATATTCATAAAATTTATAACTAACAGGTTCTGGATTAGTTGGTTCTACTGGAGGTTCTACTGTTGTAGGGTTTGGTTCTACTGTAGTTGGATTTACAGTACTTGGATTATTATTTTCTTTTTTCTCAATTTTCTTCTCACAAATATCAGAACCCTTACAATATTTATACTTACCTAAATAAGTTGTCAAATTTGCAGTATTTTTACATACCAAAGTAAAATCAAGCCTATATTCTCCACTTTTCTTTGTTACTTCAACCTTACTCTTCTCACCATCACATTTAGTATCTTCTTCAACTAATTCTTCAATAAAATGTTTATCATAAAAATCTTGTAAAGTTAAAATTGTATCAACTTTCTCATTGCCAAGTTTATCTTTATAATAATCAATAGCCGTATATTTAAAAGTTGCCATATTTGAAGCTAAACTTTTACCATAATTTTGTTCAATATCAGAAAATTGCTCTAGACTATATAAAACCATCTCTTTAGGCTTTTTAACTGGTTTTTTCTTGCTAGCAATCTTCGAAATAACTAATATTATAATTAAAAGAATTATAAATATAATTACCCCATAAGTTACATAACTCCATACACTTAATTTATCCTTACGTTCTTTATACATTTTAACACCTTCTTTAAATACCGAATTATGGTAACATAATAATTTATTATTTGTCAATATTTATTTTAACTAATGTCATACCTACATTATTATAAAACAATCTATAATCTATTACATATTTATTTTTTTTAAGAGTATTTATAGTCTCAGCTTTTAATATTCCACTACCAATACCATGCACTATAACTATAATACTATTTTTCATTTTTCTATTATCATTTATAAATTCATTTATTTTTACTCTTGCATAATCACGATCAAAACCATGTAAATCTATAGTAGGCAAGTTATCAGTAAAAATTACGTCTTCTAAGTTCATCATATAGCTTCCTTACTGTATCTAATTTGTATATAGATTTTCTACCTGTTAATTTAGTAATAGACAAGCTTGATGTAGTATTTGCAAATGATAATATTTTATACATATCCCATTTATTTAAAAGGCCGTATACAAAAGCGCCATGAAATATATCTCCAGCTCCTGTTGTATCTACTGCATCAAGTAAAACTGGTTTAATAATCTTAATAGAATCATCATAATATGCACAACCGTCTTCTTCTAAAGTAATAACTACTCTACACGCAAAATCATTCTTCATTTTAGTAAGCATATAATCTAAATTATTACTTTTGGTATAATCTTGAGCGAATTCCTTAGAACAAACTATATAATCACTCATATGACATAATTCAACTACATCCAAATTACATCTACCTGCATCTATTACAACAATTGCATCTTTATTATTGCTTATTATCTTTTTAGATAATTCTGCTTCATGACCGTCTATTAAAATTATATCTGGCTTTATATCTATATCTAAAGAGTCAATAGTTTTTTTATTACTTTGACATGCTAAAGATGTACGTGATGCATTTTTTGTATTAACAATCAAATAAGATTTTGTTGTTTTAAAGTTATCATCCTTAACTAAATAATCAGTATTAACATTAACAGATTTAAACTCATTTTCTATTATCTTACCTTCATAGTCATTACCAACAAGACCACAAAAATAAGTATCAATACCCCATTTGCCAAGTAAGTATGCAGCGTTAGCAGCAGGCCCACCACCGCAACAAATCTCGCTACCTACTCTATTTTTAGTATTTTCAACTGGATAACTACTAACTGGAATTACAACATCATAAGTTGCATGCCCTATACACAATACCTTCATAAGCACCATCCATCTATTATTAATTATAGCAAATAATTACTTTTTATACAATATACTAAATAATAAAAAAGCTATACCATTGTATAACTTTATAGACTTAACTGATATGGATTTTGTTCCGTTCCATCACCCGATGTTATTTTTACTTGTAATGATAGGTATAATGTTGGACGAATTCCAAATGAAAGATCAACCCCATCGCTATTATTTGTCTTTTCTGCTAAATATCCATTATCACTAATAAATAAAGCTCTGGTACCATTTCCCAAATTATCAGATTGTGGAGTTAAAAGCCATATGTAAATACCACTACTTCCAGTATAAATCCAACTATTTGATGGTATAGCACCATTATTAATGGTACAATTTGAACAATCATTATAACAAGTATTATCTACACCATATGCATACGTATACGATTAATCGCTTGCATACATTAATGCTATTTTTCCATTCCACGATGCAGTTCTACCACTATATGTTGTTAATCTGCGTTCACAATTATATATATTAGACGAATTACCATAATGATTTTCTAAATCTAATGAACAACCACCCAAATAATAAACGGACTTTTCGATTAAGTTTTTACTTTCAACATCTAATCCATTATAATATTTTCAACTCATTATGATTTATGAAGAGATATTAGTCTTAGAGAGAGTTATAACTGGGCGAACAGAGCCGTCGTAGCCGACGGTGTGGAAGCCGTTGTAGAGATTGCCATCGCTGTTCACGTACCACACAACAGACGCCTCGTCATTATGTTGACTCATTGTCCAATACAAATAATTTGAATTATATAACCATGTTGGTACATTGGCTGATGGTTCACACCAGCCTTCTTCGATACACGTATTATCATATCCTAAACTAACTACTTCATTTATTGTTATTAATCTTGCTTCAGTTGCTTGTGGGGCTTGTGCTGTCTTCCATGCATCAACTGCATATTTTACTTCTGATTGTGCATAATCTGTTGTACATCCATCAAATACCCAATCAGTTCCATTATATCCACATGTTGCACTTGTATAATATGCCATACCTCCATAGCCATTCTTATTATTTGCTGTTCCTACTGAAGCAGATGTATATCTGTTTACATGTCCTGCTCCATATTGATTTACTTCTGCTACTGTTAATGGTTCTGCTTTAAGTAATGTTACTGTAGATTCATTTGCTCCTGAGTCTTTTATTACGTAATAATCTACATTATTATATGTAACTTCATCTCCTACTTCATATGCAGTATAAGTTGGAGATGCTTCTTCTTTGCCATAAGTATATCCTTCTACACTTCTTCCGCCTACTGTACATCCAGCTAAATAAATAGATGAATCACTTTTTAATTGTGTTGTTGAACATACAACCTCATCTCCTGAATATTCAATAGTTAATTGACTTATTGATGTTGGAATTGTTCCTGTATCCATTAAGTATCCAGCAATTGCTAATTCAATAGATCTTCCATATGCATCTACACTTCTCTTATCAGCAGCAATTTTTGCTTTTCTTATAATACTCATAACAAGTGGAGTTACTATAAGTGCAATTATCGCCATAATTACTAAAACAGCAACTAACTCTATCAATGTAAAACCTTTCTTATTTTTTTTACTCATGTTTCATCTCTCCTTTTTCATAATGAGTATAATTAGTAAAGTTTTATAAGTTTCTCTCATACCTTACTCATTTACAATAAAATTGTATCATATTATTTTATTTTTTACTACATTTTTTTACCTTTTTATATTAACATTTATAATTTAAAATATTGAGTATAGCAGAAATGAATTATCTGATACACCTCAAATTGAAATACATTATAAAATATAGTACCCAAAGTGATACTATCATTGGTACTAATCTACTAATACTGCTATTAATTCTATTAACGTAAAACCTTTCTTATTTTTCATAATCATACTCCTATTCTATATGTAATACTATCAAAACTAAAAAAATAGACAATATTTATCTCTAAATTTGCCTATATTTACTATTTACTTTACAACAATATTAACAAGTTTTTTAGGTACTACTATCATTTTAACTATATCTTTACCCTCAGTAAATACCTTTACATTCTCTATTTGCATAGCAAGATTTTTCATTTCATCTTCAGTGGTATTAGTATCTACTTCTATTTTACCTCTTACTTTACCATTTACTTGAACAACCATTGTATATGTATTATTTTCTAGTTTAGTATTATCATATTCAAGCCAACTAGATAAACAGAATTTTTCACCTAAGCTATAAATTTCATTTAATTCTTCTGTTATATGTGGTGCAATTGGGTTAAGTAAATGAAGAATTGTACGGTAATCTTTTTTAGATACTGTATCTAATTTTTCAAGTTCATTTAACAAAATCATTAATGCAGATACTGCAGTATTATATTTTATACTATTTAAATCTTCTGTTACTTTCTTAATTGTTTGATTCATTAGTATTTCTGTTCCTTTAGAATAATCATTAGAATCGTTTATTTTTTCTCCTAATCTAAATATTCTATCTAAGAATTTTTTACATCCTTTAAGACCATTTAAACTCCATGCAGCATCTTTTTCATAGTCACCTATAAACATTTCATAAGTACGAAGTGCATCTGCGCCATATTCTTTTACTATATCATCAGGATTTACTACATTTCCTTTTGATTTACTCATTTTCTCATTATTAGAACCAAGTATCATTCCATGGCTTACACGAGTCCATATCATTTCTTTGTTTGGAACAAGTCCAATATTGTATAAGAATTGTACCCAGAATCTGGCATATAATAAGTGTCTTGCAGTGTGTTCCATACCACCATTATACCAATCTACCTTATTCCAGTATTTCATAGCTTCCATTGATGCGAACTCTTTATCATTATGTGGATCCATAAACCTTAAGAAATACCAACTAGAGCCTGCCCAGTTAGGCATTGTATCAGTTTCTCTTTTTGCGTCATGCCCACATTTAGGACACTTACAATTTACCCAATCTGTAATTTTAGCAAGTGGGCTCTCACCATTATCTGTAGGCTCATATTCTGCAACATCAGGTAGTAATAGTGGTAATTCATCTTCATCCATTGGAACCCAACCACAATCTTCACAATATATCATTGGAATTGGTTCTCCCCAGAATCTTTGACGAGAGAATATCCAATCTCTCATTTTATAATTATTAACTACTCTTGCAATTCCTTTATCTACTAAATATTCAGTAATTTTCTCTTTTGCAACTTTTACAGATAATCCACTAAACTCATCAGAATTAATTAACTTAGATTCTGGATTATTTAAATATTCACCCTTTTCATAAGCAGAATTAGTTATATCTCCACCAGTAATAACTTCAATAATCTCTAAGTTATGCTCTTTTGCATATTCAAAGTCCCTTTGATCGTGTGATGGTACTGCCATAACTGCACCTGTTCCATAGTCACCAAGTACAAAATCACCTAAGAATATTTTAACTTCTTTTCCGTTTACTGGGTTAATTGCTTTAACACCTTTCACTTCAACTCCACTTTTTCCTTTATTAAGTTCAGTACGATCCATATTTGATTTCTTTTTAGTTTCTTCAATATATGCAAGTACTTCATCTTTATTTTCAACTCTTGGCATTAGTTCTTTAATTAATTTACCATCTGGTGCGATTACAAAGAATGTAATACCATATATTGTTTCTATACAAGTTGTAAATATTGAAAATTTACCTCCACCAACAATATCAATATCAACCTCTACTCCAGTAGATTTACCAATCCAGTTAATTTGTCCTAATTTAACTTTATCTGCAAAATTAGTATCATCAAGTCCTTTAAGTAAGTCTTCTGCATATTCACTCATCTTAAGCATCCATTGTGATTTTTCTTTTTGAATAACCTCACTACCACATCTTTCACAAACTCCACCAGCAGCATCTTCATTAGATAATACTGTCTTACAACTAGGACACCAATTTACTGGTACTTTTTCTTTATAAGCCATACCATGCTTATAAAATTGTAAAAATTGCCACTGTGTCCATTTATAGTAATCTGGATCTGTAGTTGAAAATTCACGACTCCAATCAAATGAGAATCCCAATGATTTCATTTGTCCTTTAAATGTTTTAATATTTTCTCTTACTGCATCTTTAGGATGAATATGATTTTTTATCGCATATTGTTCAGCAGGAGCTCCAAATGCATCCCACCCCATTGGATATAATACATTATATCCTTGCATTCTTTTCATTCTAGCTATTGCATCTTGAGCAGTATAACTTCTAACATGTCCTACATGTAGTCCTGCTCCTGATGGATATGGAAATTCAACCAATATATAATATGGTTTATTCCCTTTATTATCTACTTTAAAAGTATTATTTTTATCCCAATACTTTTGCCATTTTTCTTCTATTTCTTTATAATTATACATAATTACCTCCCATTTTTATTTAGTATTTTACCTATTAAGTGATATGAAACTATAATAAGTACCATTACAATTACAAATCCTATTAATATTTGAATAAAAAAGTTTTTAAAAAAACTAACTATAAAAATTGTAATTGATATAATAAATGAATTAGTAAGTGCGACTATATAAGCTATTTTTTTATAATCTTCTTTTTTTATTTTCAGTTTATATACTTTTTTTAAATAAAGTACTTCTTTACCTTTTATAAATTTATCTAAATATTTTTCTCTTCTTATAACAAATAAATAATATATTAAAAATACTATTAAAAACGTTACTAACAATACTAATAATTTAACTAACATAAATCCTCCATAAAAATAAAAAGATATTATAACGAAAAGGCAGCAAAGCCGCGGTACCACTTTTCTTTCATAATATCTTATGACTCATATATTTAACGCACATCACGTCTTAGCTTTAACTAAGAGGCTCCAAAGCAAGTTCATAATATTTATTAAAAGTTTTCACCAGCCACTTTTTCTCTATATAATAAATTAATTATTACTACTCTTCTTCATCGCTTTAATTAATATTATACACTTTTTATTCTAAAAATCAATAATATCATTTAGCTTGATACCAATCCGTACCATAATTAATATCTACATCAAGATTAACAGATAATTTATATACATTACACATTTTATCTCTTAATACTTCTTTTACTATTTCTATTTCATCTTTCTTACAATCTATTACAAGTTCGTCGTGTACTTGAACAAGTATTTTACTCTTTAATCCTCTTTTATTAAATTCATTATATACATCTATCATCGCTTTTTTCATAATATCAGCAGCTGTCCCTTGAATAGGAGTATTTAAACATATTCTTTCTGCCGCTGATCTAATTAAATAATTCTTATTATTAATCTCTTTTACAGTTCTTATTCTACCAAATAATGTTTTAACAAACTCAAAAGCCTTAGCTTCATCTATTACATTATTCATATAATCTTTTATACCTGGATAAGTCTTATGATAATTTTCAATAAACTCTTTCGCAACAGAAACTGGAATATTCAAATTCTCAGAAAGTCCATAACTACTTATTCCATAAATAATTCCAAAGTTAACTCCTTTAGCCATTCTTCTTTGCTCTTTAGTAACATCCTCTATTTTTACATTAAATATATCACTAGCTGTTTTAGTATGAATATCAACATTATTATTAAATGCATCAATCAAAGATTTAATATTAGCCATATGTGATAATATTCTAAGTTCTATTTGTGAATAATCACTACTTAATATTACAGAATCACTACTTGGCAAGAAAGCCTTTCTAATAAGTCTACCTTCTTCACTCCTAATTGGAATATTTTGTAAATTTGGCTCAATTGATGAAAGTCTACCTGTACGTGTAATTGTTTGTGTATATATTGTATGTATTTTACCATCTTCATATATTGATGATATTAATCCTTCTATGTATGCAGAATATAATTTAGTTAATCCACGATATAAAATTATCTTTTCAATTACTGGATGTTTTCCTTTTAGTTTTTCTAAAACATCACTAGAAGTAGAATAGCCTGTTTTTGTTTTTTTACCATGTGGTAAATTTAATTTTTCAAATAAAATAGTACCTAGCTGACTAGGTGATGATATATTAAATTCTTCTCCACACATATTATGTATTTCTAAAGTTACTTCATCAAGCCTATTTTTAATATCCATTCCTTGTTCTTTTAATATATCTTCTGATACAGTAAATCCAGTATACTCCATATCCGCTAAAACTATACTTAAAGGCATTTCTATATTATTAAATAAATCAAGCATTCCTTTTTTATTTAATTTATCTATTAAATCATCCTTACAATCATAGATTAATTTTGCTTTTAATACTGTAGATACTTTTATATCATCATTATTTACATTACTACCTAGTTCTAAAGCTAAATAATCAATATCATCTTTTACATTATACTCAAGTAAATATGCAGCAAGTAAGATATCAATTTGATTATTTGAAGTATCAAAACCTATATTTTTTAAAGCAACAATATTTTTCTTAAGATCATATGTAAATTTAGTATTATTAAGTAAAAAATCTTTAATATATTTTATATTTTCTTTAGATACGTAATAACCATTTACTCCATCATATATTCCAATACCAATTATATTACCTTTATGATAATTCTTATCATCTATATCTACATAATAAGCAGCATTACCTTTTATAATTAATGTATCATTAACATCACTATAATTAATACTAGCTCTACTATTATCTTTACTTATAAGTGAATAAAATTCTAATTCTTTATATATATTATTTAAATTATTATTTGGTCCTTTATAAATTAAATCTTCCATCTTAAAATCAAGAGGTACATCTTTATAAATAGTAGCAATCTCATAACTCATAAATGCATTATCACGATCATTTTCTAATTTAGTCTTTGTAGCACCTTTAATAGACGAAATATTATCATATATACCTTTTAAATCATCATATTCTTGTAATAACTTTAAAGCCGTTTTTTCACCAATACCTTTAACACCAGGAATATTATCACTAGCATCACCCATAAGTGCTTTAAGATCTATAATATTAACAGGTTCAATACCCCAATCTTTTCTAAAAGTATTTAAATTATATCTAATACTATCTTTACTCTTTAATAATTTCATACCCACATTTTCAGATATCAATTGTAATAGATCTTTATCACTACTTATAATAAGACCTTTATAATTATTATTATCACATATTTTAGCAATCGTTCCAATTATATCATCAGCTTCATAATTATCAATTTCATAGTATTTAATTCCCATTGCATTAAGCATTTCTTTAGCTTTAGGAAACTGCTCTTTTAATTCATTAGGCATCTCTAACCTACCAGATTTATAAAAATCATATTTATCATGCCTAAATGTTTTTCCTTTATCAAATGCTACTAATATATGAGTTGGATTCTCCTCATTAATTATTTTATTCATCATATTAGCAAACCCAAAAAGAGCATTCGTAGGAAATCCTTTACTATTTTTCATAAAATTACCACTATATGCAGTTGCATAATAGCTTCTAAATAATAAATTATTTCCATCTACTATTATTATTCGTTCCATAATATCACCTATTTGATTATACCATGCTTCCACAAAAAAAAGAAAGTTATTTTACTTTCTTCTTAACATATGATCCTGATTTAAATATACTAGAATCTCTATTTGGTTGAATTAAATAATTCATTAAATTACATAAATCATAACCTTCTATATAACTATTAAACTTAACATCTCTTTTAAATGAATTATTACTAATATATTGAAAATCTACAGGATTACCTATATTGGTATCGAGACCATTATTTCTTTTTATAATCATAGTATCAGCCAATTTATTCAAATTAGCCCAATATATTGGTATATCTTTATTATTTCTAAGCCCAGCTAAATTATAACCACTATCCTTTATAGCACAAACCAATGATACATAATCAAATACTCTTTTATTATGACCTAAATTAGCTAATGGATTTTGTCTTTCAAGTGGACGAAGACTAATATCTGTAAGTGAAGATAACATATATGGAATTGCATTAATATCTCTTTTAACAATTTCATTTACATAATTTTTTAATCCAGCATAATCATCATAAAAATGGTTCCCTACTGCAAATATTAATCTATAAGCATCAGCTGATACCTTATCAATTATATCTGCACCATTATATTCATACTTTCTATCACTATTTTTCATATATATCCCCCTAGAGAATTATTCTATCAAAGTTTATATACTTTGTCAAAATGAATTAAAAAAATTACAATTCAATGAATGTAATTTTATATATTATCTTGTTTCATAAACACTAGCTTGTTTCTTATCTTTTCCTTTACGCTCAAACTTAACATAACCAGATATTTTTGCATAAAGTGTATCATCACTACCAATTCCTACATTTACACCTGGATAAATTTTAGTACCTCTTTGACGATAAATAATAGATCCACCTGTAACATACTCTCCATCGCTAGCTTTACAACCTAGTCTTTTAGATTCAGAATCTCTACCATTCTTTGTAGATCCTTGTCCTTTTTTATGAGCAAATAATTGAATATTTAATTGCATTAATCTCATTTATGGCACCTCCTTATTTCTATATGTTTATTATATTGTTTTTCTAATTCTTCTAATAAATTAATCATATTATCAATCAATTTATCAATAGTATCACTATGTTTAGATATATTTATTAAAAGATACCCATCTTCATCTTTATAGTTTATCGAATCAGAATCAATTCTAATAATTGCATTTACAGTTGTGATACTTATACTAGATACTGATGCACAAACAATATCAGAACCATGTGATGCATAATTTGAATGCCCCTTAATTTCAATACTGTTTATCTTATCAGTTTCATTAATTAAAACTTTAATCATTATTTAACCTTAATACTTTTAATTTCAACTTTAGTATATGGTTGACGATGACCTTGTTTTTTACGATATTTTTTCTTTTGATTGTATTTAAAAATAGTTATTTTCTTTTGTTTACCGTTTTTTAAAACAACACCTTCAACCTTCGCACCATCTAAATAAGGTGTACCAACTTTATCATCTACCATTAAAACCTTATCAAATGTAACTTTATCGCCTTCATTTAATTCTAGTTTTTCAACATAGATAACATCGTTTTCACTAACGTAGTATTGCTTTCCGCCAGTCACAATTACTGCTTTCATAATTAACCTCCTTTATAAACTAAGACTCGCTACTAAGGTAATCATTTAAACCTTTTGTATGCGGTTGTAGACTGAGGCCTACACACTTTCAAATTTTAACACACTTTAATACTAATGTCAATTAATTATAATAAATTTATTCAAGAATAATAATTTATAGAATATATTTATACTATGAAAAATACTTTTATAAAATCAACAGTAATTTTAATTATAGGTGGATTTATTACTAAAATACTAGGTATGATTATTAAAATAGTAATAACTCGTATGATTAAAAGTACAGGATATGGTCTTTATGCATTAATACTTCCTACTATGATGCTTTTAATATCTATTTCACAGCTAGGCTTACCTACTGCTTTAAATGTATTAATAGCTAAGAATAAAGATACTAAAAAACTAATTACTTCATCACTAATAATTACATTATCAATAGATATTATAATAGCTATATTTCTACTATTATCATCTAAATATATTAGTACTACTCTACTTAAAGAACCTAAAGTATATTTAGGACTATTAGGAATAGGATTAATACTACCTTTTATCAGTATATCTAATATACTTAGAAGTTATTACTTTGCTAAAGAAAGAATGTTACCACATGTTATTACTAATATATTAGAGGATGTAGTAAAACTTTTATTAATACTATTATTCTTACCCTACTTTTTATCTAAAGGAATACATTGTGCAATATTCTTTATTGTTATTACTAATATATTTAGTGAATTAACATCTATTATAGGATTTATTATATTACTACCTAAGTTTACATATACCAAAAAAGATATTAAACCTAATAAAAGTATTATTAAATCATTACTAGGTATTGCCCTACCTACTACTGGTAGTAGAATAGTAGGATCTATTGGATACTTTCTAGAACCAATAATAATTACTACAGTTCTTTATAAAGTAGGACTAACTAATAATTATATAGTAACAGAATATGGAGTAATAAATGGATATGTATTACCTTTAATACTACTACCTTCATTCTTTACCATGGCATTATCTCAAGCCCTTATACCTAATGTAAGTAAAAACTATTCTAATAAAAAATATAACTTAGTAGAAAGAAAAATAAAACAAGCCATTATTGCATCACTTATTATAGGTATCCCTTGTACTATTATATTTACCATTATTCCAGAAGTACCACTTAAGTTTATATATAATACAAATGAAGGTATTAACTATATTAAGTTTCTAGCTCCAATATGTTTACTACACTATATACAAGCACCTATAGCATCATCACTTCAAGCCATGAACCAAGCCAAAGCATCATTTAAAGGAACAGTATACGGAACAATTATAAGAACAATATTACTATTCATATTATCATTTAAACTAGGGATGTGGGCTCTTGTTATATCTACAAGTATAAATATATTATTTGTAACAGTATATGATTATATCAATGTTAAAAAGGTATTAAAAAAAGCTACATAGTATTATGTAACTTTATAAACTTAGTTGATCTTATAACCGGACAGTTTTTCATTTTGAAAAGACTCGAGAATTTATACTCTCGA
>CAMKGA010000010.1 GCA_946412015.1 uncultured Caryophanales bacterium | reverse complement strand
ACGCGTATAGTGGACTTTCACCACCTAGTTATATGCCATGCCTGGCACACAAAAATGAGAGCACGGTTAAATGCTCTCTTCAGGGGGAATTCCAGTCTAGTTATTATATTTTTCTATAAATTACTACAAAGTCTTATTTTATAAGGGCTTAATAGAAACAAAAAAACTAGCTTTTTTACAAATTTTTGAAAGTCTGCCACCTAATTGCCACCTAAACTATTTTAAAGTTTTTTTTATTTTCTTATCAACAGTTATTTTACGATTCTGATATTTTAATACTATGCCCGGCATACTTTCTACGGTACTATCCTCTTTATTGTACCATGAAAAACAAATATGAGCTTTCTTGCTAGCCAAATCTCTTGCAATTTCTTCAGTCATTATATCTATTGTATTTAATTTTATCATTATACACCTCCTAATTTCATCTTAACACCAACAGTTTTTTATATAAGAAAAAATTGCAAAAATGCAATTTTTTTGAAAAATTTACTATTTTTATAAAACTTGTTTTATTATTTCTCTTATTTGAATTTTATTAAAACCAGCCCTTTCTAAAATCATTGCATAATTAATTTTTCTTATTATGGAATAGGAGGCTATTTCAATTTTTTTAAACTTTTCTAATTTTGATCCATGTGACAAGTTATTTCTTTTATCAGTAAATGCTTTAGCTAGCGAGCAATTACTAAAGTCTATATCTGGATTTTTATTTATAAAAAATCCTCTTTCAGGTTCAACAATATAAGAATATGTTTCTAATGCATACATAATTTTTTCTTCTAATCTACCTTCACAATCATCTATAAACTTGTACAAATCTTCAAAATAATTTCTTGTTTGCCTATTATATTTTTCAACATTATCTTTTTGATTAATTAAATAATTTAGCGTAGCAATTTTAGCTTCACTATATTTTTTCTTTCTAAAACTTTTAAATTTAGGATTCAATAAATTAAACTCTGATTCAAATGCAGAAGATATACTAATGTATTTATTGTTATCAATTATAGACTCAGTTAATGAGTTTGATGGAAAAGATAGTAGCATAAATTCATCATCACACAAGCATTGAATTAACTTTGGAATTCTACCAACATAATCTTTTAATATCATGGTTTTACCTACTTTTGGCAAGTCATATTTATCGTCATCTGCAGATATATGTAATTCAAAGCTTATAATTGTATCTCTAATATTATCACCAAATTTAATTGGTTCAATCTGATTCAGGATTATACTATCAAATTCAACATGTTGTCTATAACAAATAAAAGAAAATAGTTTTTGTACTTCTCTATAAATTTTAATAATTGAATTAATTTTTAATGTTTTTTCTGATTTTATGGTTAATAATGTTTTTGTCGTTAAAAATGTATTTACATCATTTTGATTATTAATCATTCTCCATCCTGGAATTAAATTAAATTCTAAATTTTTATAAAAAAACTTTTTTATCTTATCTTCTCCATAATTGAGGTTAACCTGCAATTTACTATTATCTCTATCCCACTTACTAGATACAATACTTTTTGATGAGGAAAATCTATCTATACACTCCCCTTTAAATACTAATTTATTAATTTTATTAGGTTTGGAAATTGGATATATATCATTGGTTATTCCCAGTATATATGCTGGAACCCAAGCTTTAAAGCAACCTCTTCCTATACTTGAAAACTTAATATTTATAAACTTTATATATGCATGTGTATTCGTTTCCCCTTCTAAATCGGCATAATCTTTAAAATATGGAAAATCACAAAAATCTAACTCACTAAGAAAAGAAATATGGTCATTCATTTTAATTGGCTGTATTGTCAATATTTTTTTATCAACGTCAAATGAAAAATAAAACTTTTTAATTTTTCTGAGAGTTCCACATATAATATTTGTCATAATACTCACCTTCTTGATTAACTATTTTATCACAAAAAAACCTGAAAGCAAAAGTTCAGGCTTCATTTAAGTAATTATAAATTTTAGTTTTTGATAATCAAAGATATATTACTACTATTTTATTTCCTCATCTAGTAGTTTAACTTCTTCATCAATAATCTTTTTTAGTGCTCTTAATTCTTCTTCGGTTAATGTAATACCCTTACCCATCTTTTCATGATTATCTGACCAATCTCTCAAATCATATTTTGGTTCATTACCATTCCAACTTATTCTATTTAATTCTTTTTTCCAAGAATTATTTTCTGATATAACACCAATACTATTGATTATCTCGTATTTAAACTCTTTTGCCATTGAAACCTCCTATTTACACATTACTCTCCATGCCGAAACATTATTAGTAACAATTGATCCTCTTCTTTCAAAAGAAAATTTAAAATTATATTTAGTTATTAAATCTACCACTAATTGTTGTATTCTTTCTTCATATAATATCCATATTATATCTGATTTTTCTCTATTGTCAATAAAGTTTATATTATTTTTATTAAGTTCATCAACAAACTCATCACTTGATTTCATTTTATGATTCATTTGTTTATTTATTTCAGGTTTAATAATATTCTTCTTTTCTGTATTTTTTTCAAAACTTCTTAGACTTGTTTCTATATTATTTTCAAACGATATATTACCAACTTTATTTAAATTCTTTTTATTATCAGAATAATACTTAGTTATAATATCTTGATAATTCTTACTTTGTTTATACTCTTTTTTGAATTCATTAATACATTCATCTGCTGATAAAGCATTATAATTCTTAGCTACAACCTGTAGCGATTTTTTAACAGTGTCATATGCAACGTTAAAATAATTAGATATTTCTTTCCTATTAACGCCCTCACAATACAATACCATGTATCTAAATTGACTAGGTCCCCATATTACATCTCCTGTATTAAGGGAAGTATTAATACTTTTTTTTCTTTTTGAATCTAATGCAAACTGTATGTCTTGATAATCTATTTCTATTTCTTTTCCCTGTTGTATATTTTCAAGATGTTTGCTTGATTCTAATTTAACTTTTTCTAATAACTCACTTGTTCTTACGTTTTCAAGATTATTTTCATCTTCTGGATATATTTTCATATCATTTAATTGATTTATCACTTTTGACATTTCGCTATCTGAATCTTTAAAGAACTGACTACCTCTTATTCTAATAAACTTCCAACCAATTCTTTCAAGAATAGCCTGTCTCTGCATATCTTCACGTACTTTTTCTTCACCACTATGATATCTTTCACCATCGCATTCAATAACAACTTTATTATTTCCACTTAAAACTACAATATCCAATCTATAAGCCCCAACAGGATACTGTTGAGTAATATGATATCCTTCTGAAACTAATTTATTAGCAACTTGTACTTCAAATACTGAATCAGCTTTTTTCTTAATTTCTTCCTCTTTTATTGCAAATGCTTTGGGATTAGTTGCATAATCTAATAGTTTTTTTCTCATATCACCAGGTTTTAAATCACTAGCAGGATCTAGTGAATTAATAACCCACAATTGATCCCTTGCTCTACTAGCAGCAACATTATATCTTTTTTTAGTAGCCTCTTCAACACCTACTCCAGAAAAAGCCAAAGGTCCACCATCTTCATTACCACTATCAACCATAGATAAGAAAATAACATCTCTTTCATCACCTTGAAAATTTGATGCATTTCCGACAAGTATTTTTCTTCTTTCAATATCTCTTGGATCAATATATTTAAATATAAGGGATTGAATTAGTTTTGCCTGCTCATCACCTAATAGTGATATTACTCCAAAAGTCTTTCCCTCATATTCTTCTAATTCTATACAAGCCTTAATTTGCGAAACTATAGTTTCAGCTTCTATTTTATTAGTTTTTCCTACTCTCTTGCCATCAACTCTATAATTTATTACTGCTGGTAATAAATTACTACTTGCCGAATCTCTTAATGGCTTTATTTTGAAATCATATGATAACATATTACTAAATCCAATTATCTCAGGAACACATCTAAAATGTTCTCTTAACATTAAAGGTTGGAATGTAGTAGCCGCTATATCATATAAAGATGTTTTTGAACTATATAAATGAGAATTAGGAATTTTCCCTTTAATATACATTTGTTCTAATGCATTAATTTTATCTATCTCAGCACCTACTGCCATTGGGCTAACTTGTTTATCATCTCCTACAACTATCATTTTTTTACCAAAATAAGAAATAGCAAGTGAAGAAATATCGGATTGACTTGCTTCGTCTATTATAATAACATCAAACTCGTTTTCTCCTGGCTTTAGAGACTCAATTGCCTTATTAATAGGCATAATCCAACATGGAACTGCATTTTGACATTCAACCATTAAATCTCTTGCTTGAGCTTTATACTTAGCTGCATTTTTACCTGTACCTTTTCCTATCTTCTTAACAGTTAATTCCCAACCTTTTAAAGCTTTTTTCATTCCAAGATTACATTCAGTTCTAGATGCTAATTCAAACCAAGCACATTTAGTTGCGTATTCCTCAGTAATTTTTCGATAATCAGAACTTAGTTTTTGACTTCTTTTTTGTAAGTTTTCAACAGAATTTGTCATGAAACCATCAAGAATTAATTCATATTGTCTATATTTCCAAGCTTCACTTATGTCTTTTGGACAACTATTCTCACCATGAATACCAATTCTATTTTTAATTTCATATGCCCATACTGGTGCAACTTCCTCAATTTTATCTAATAATTCATTTCTCTTATTTAATGATTCATATTTATTGTAAATTTCATTTAATTCTTTAAATTCACTCAAATACTGCTCATAATTATTGGTAATTAATGCATTCTTCATGTTAATGCATAGTGTAGAATTAATTAGCGAATTATCTTCTAAAATATTAATTGTCTTTTCTACTTCATTTACATTACTATTAATTTTTAATTTGTTTAAGCAAATATCAATTATACTTGGCAATGTATTTTTGATTGAATCAAATATTTTATTTATTTGATCAATATCTTTATCAAAATCATTAATTTTTAATACAATTTGTTCTGGTATATTGGCATTTTGTAATAACTTTATCAATTTACTATAATCTTTTGAATACCAATTTAGATAATCATTTATACTATTTATATACTTTTCTGCAATTCTCTCTGGTTCATTTAAATCTAAATCTTTAAACTTAGACATTCCACTTGAACCCATCAATTCATCCCAAACAAGTGACAAATCTTTTCTAGCATCTTGTAATTCCATACTTTGTAATACAAACTCACAATCGTCAGATGTCTTTAATGGTTTTCCATTTACAATATCTAAACTAACAATCCTATTTAAATTATTATTTAATAATAAATCAAATTTACTAATCTTATTTTTTTTTGATAAGATATTTTTAAGTTTTATAACTGAATCTTTATTATTTTTTAAAATATCTAAATCATAAGTAATTGTTTTTCCAAAATAATTATCTAATATATTCTCACTAATTTTAGTAGTATTCTGAATTTTTTGAATAAGTGTTGTCCATCTTTTTTTATACGCTCCTCCTATTTTGCCGTCGCAGCATACATTTCTAGACCATTCTTCATTATTTTCAAAATTTGAAATATATTTTTTTAAATCATTAACAGAATTTTCATCAAGATTATTTATATAAAACTTACCGAACTCCGTATCAAAAAACAAATCAGCATCTAAATTTAATTTCCACTTATTATTTTTTGCTATCTCAAAAATTGAATTTTCTAATTTTTCATTTTCATCAAGTATATTTTTTAATTCACTGGGGGTAATTAGATTACTTGGATCTGGGAGTTGATAATTTAATTCCTTTTCTTCGTCACCAGTAATTTTAGAATTAGTAGAATATAAATAATTTATTTCTTCTACAGAAAGAGGTAACGGTGAATATAATTTTATATTTCCTTTTATATAGTCTAGTTTTCCTTTATTATGTGCTATATATTTAGCTGCATCTGAAGGAGATATTTCTTCACCATTTAATACAATACTTTTATATTCATTGTTTAAAGCATTATATATTTTTTTTCTTGTCTTGGATAATTCATCTATAATCTTTAATCTTTCTTCTTTTAACTTATCTATTTGTTTTTTTAATTCAAATGAAGTAATTTTAGACATATATTCAGTAATTCCATCTATAGAATTTTCCATGTCCTCATTTGATTCATCCAAAATACTTACGCATAGACTTTGCATACCTTTTGGCAATTTATCCTTTAATACAGTTAAAGCTTTTTTAGTATAACTTGTAACTAAAATACTTTTACCTTTTGCTAAAAAATGACCAATTAAATTTGCTATAGTATGAGTTTTACCTGTTCCAGGAGGACCTTGAACCAAAACACCATTATACATTTCTATTCTCTTTGCTATCTCCAATTGCTCTTTGTTTGCTTCCTTAGTTAATAGAATATCTATACTTTCCCCACCTGCTTTAGCAAGTAATTCTTCAACACTTTCATCAATTTCTTCTGGTTTATCTAACTCTCGATTATTAATTATGTCTAATAAATGTTCAGGTATAAACCCTGTTTCTTCTATATTCTTAATAATCTGTTCTATTGCTTTTATTGTTCCATCTAATCTTTTTCTAATAATTATACAAGGTTTAAAATACATTAGTATTCTATTATTATTTTCATCCTCATCGTCTTCATTTTCAACAAACTTACTATTTGCAGAAAGTTTATGAACCAACACTTTTAAAAACTCTTTCGTATCATTTCTATCCATTGGATGATAATCATGTTGCATTAAATCTGAATTTAAAGTTGATAATGATTCTACATTTATATCTTCCATTACTTGAAATAATTCAGTATATAATTCAGATTTTGCATTAGTGTTCAAAATATATAATGTATTTTCAGCAGCATCAAAATTCATGATTAATCTTTTTGTAAGAATAGGATGATAGATTTCTCTATTATTACTATCTTTTATATATCCATTTGCAATTATCATTTCAGTTGTTTCGGATTCTCTTTGCAAATCAATATATTTCATATATAATTCGGTAAAAAAATCTCTGGTTTTTTCAATTAAAAGTTGTTGTTCAACCCAAATTTTTCTTTTTCTCAACCAATCTTCTAATAGCTTTCTTCTATTACTATCATCATCAAATAATTCTGTTTCAGTTTCATTAGTCTTACTATTGATACGCTCTATTTTTTCTCTAATTTTAGCATCGTTTTTATGATAATTCCAATTATCTAATAACCATCTTTTTAAATCTAATGGAGGTTCAGGACATTTTTGAAATTCAGGTTTATGAACTTTTAACAAATAATTAGGTTCATCATATAATTCTTCATTTTCATCTTCTGAATCATTTTTGTCACTATATAAAAGGCTTATATTATCTTCATCTTCTGGAATATTATCAATTGAAAATGTCCACAAATAACTTTTATCATTTGTAATAATTTTATTTTTAACTTTACAAAATTCAGAAATAAATTTATATAGTGAAATAATCTTCACATTATCAAATTTATTTGAATTCTTACTTACTTCTTTAATATTTTCGTTACTTTTCTTTTTGTTATCTTCAATACTTTTTGAATAATCTTCTTTAACTTGAATCTCTTCTTCTTTAGATATTATAAGTATATCATTTTCATTAAGTGTATTATACAAACTATCTAAACCATCTTCATCAATATCATGGCCTTTAAGTAATGAAGCTAACTGTTCATATGTAATTAAACCATTTTTTTTACCAGCTTTTATTAAACTTTCCTTTATTTTTTCAAGTTCTTCACTTTCATCAATACTCCATTCATGTTCAGTACCACAATTTTCACAAACAGGAGAATCTACCTGAATTGCTTCTCCACATTCAGGACAATTATATTCTTTTTGTTCGTCGCCCATAACATACCTCCATTAAGTCTATTAGCATTATTATATCATAATTTCTATAAAATTTGGTCCTTTGCAATAAATTTGATATTAAATTTTTGATATAAAAAGCAGATACTATAATAAAAGTATTAAATCAATTAACATTTTGAAAATAAATATTACGCTTTTTAATATTTTTTAGCGAGCTTCTTGTTTGCCACCTAAATGTCACCTAAAACAAAATAAAAAGGCTATGAAACCTTATAAACAAACAAAAAGTGGAGCCTTGCGGCTCCTTCAGGGGGAAATCTAAATACCAGTTCGTAACAATTTAATAATAGACCAAAGTCTTATAAAATAAGGCTTTTTTATTTTCTTAAATTTACTAAAGTTTATTAAAATAACTTCATTTTTTACAATTAGTATCTAGATTTGGTATCTAGGAAAATTAATAATAAATTATTTTATTACAACTTCAAATCCGATGTCTTCTAATTTTTTTATTAATTCCTTTTGATAATCCACAATATTAGATTTTTTTATTAAAACAACTAAATTTTTTCTAGCACGTGAACATCCCACATAAAAAATTTTATAAGCAAATAATATACTAGTGAAATATCCTTTCTTTAAAAAATCTTTTAATGATGTAACATTCGGTTTAGATATATATATATTATATTTGTCTTTAATTAAGTCAAAATATTCATAAGAATTTAGAGAATCATAAATTTCTTGTATAGTTTCATTTATTTCAAAATAAAACTTATCATAACTTTCTTTTTTTAATTTATTTATACTAATTCCAATTTTTTCTTCCAACTTATTAATAGAAATTAAATATAATTTATTAAACATATCTAAATCATCCATACATATATTTTTTTTACTATATAATTTATAAAATTCATAAATATTTATATTAGGATTTGTAGATGACTCTGAAACAAATAAAATATTATCATGGCCTTCACCTTTTACACCGTGTTGAGTAGAACAATCAGAATTTTTTATATAATTTACATAATTAACAAACTCACTAATTTTGGTGTTCATAACCTGTTCGTATTCGGTATTTTGAGTAATGATATCAAAATATTCTTGTTTTAATAACTGAATTTTAATAAGAAAATCACTTATAGAATTGTCCTTATTATAATATTCATCATGAATTTTTTTTATATAAAGTTTTAAATTTTTAATTTGAGAAAAATCACTAATATTAATTTTAACAATATCAAAAATTTTATTATACTTTTGAATGACTCTAATAATAGCACCAAAATTATTTTTATTATACATTTCGACTATATAATTAATTATATACATTGGCTTAAATAAAGCATCTTTATTTTCTTCTATATTACTATTTAGTGCATCAGAAACATTATATTTTCCATTGAAAGAATAGTCACTAATAGATGAAATTGAAGAGTATAATGTTCTTGCACCAATTTGGTTATATTTTTCAGAATTTAATAAAAATAATTTATAATAATCTTTAAATTCGTTAGTTATACTTTCATAATCGTCTGTTATAATACATAATACTTTTGATTGTATATAATTATCATTTGCTTTTGATTCTTGAATATATTTTTCATTACCATAAATATTATTTAAAACTTTAACAATTTTATCTGTTGATCTATAGTTGTATTTTAAATTAATATTGGTATTAAAATTTCTTAATAATCTATCAAATTCCTGATTGTTATTATCATATATTTGTTGCATTCTATCCCCAAGCAAATACAGTTTTGACTTAGAATACTTTAATGCATTGTAAAACGTTTCCAAAACGTAGAATGGTGTATCTTGATATTCATCAATAAATATATAATCATAAATATTGGCAAGTTTAAATAAAATATTTTCATATTTATTACAAATAATATTAAAAAATCTTATTAATTCATCATGTGATAATCCACCATATAGATAACCATTAAAATTTGTTTCATTATAATATATTTTTAATACGTTAGATTTTACAATTTCAAAACTTATTTTTTCTCCATATTTTTCTTTATACTTTGAGATTTTATTTAAGTTTTTTTCATCGTTTTGATTTTCTATAATACTACTTATTTCGTTTTTATATACTATAAAATATTCATCAATAATTTTTCTATTTTTAAAATAAATATCAATAAAATTATTTACAAAAGAATGAATTGTGTATACTTCTAAATTATTATTAGAATAATATTGAAATCTCTCATTAAGTTCATTCATAGCTCTATTTGTATAAGTAATACATAATATTTTTGCCTTTGGTTCTGCTAATGTTATCTCCATTATTTTATTATGAATAAAGGTAGTCTTTCCGGACCCAGCAGGAGCATTTATTAAATAACATCTATTATTCATTTTGCAACCACTCCAATCCATCTTTAATATAGTTGGGCAACATATCCTTATATTTAGACATTAAAATTACTGAATACATAAAATCAGTTTTATTATTTGATGTACTCTGTATTATATCTCTAACTGTAATATTTTGCTTATTTGGAATAGAGAATTTTAATTTTTCTTTTTTTCTTAAATTTTTCCATTCTTCTTGTGTAAGAGTATCCCATACATTTATGTTTAATAATTTAGTGAACATTGCTTCTTCCAAAGTTCTAGTATATTTATCATTTGAATTTTGGGTAAAGATTCTTATTAAATCATGTTTACTAAAATTATTAGTTTTGTAAATATCTTCTATGGTAATTGCATTTTCTTTATTTTCCATATATTCTGAAATTTGAAAATCAGGATTTGATAAAAATTTAGATAATTCCCTGAAAGAATAATTGAGTGTGGCATTAGATGAAGTTGATTTTAATATTTCATCCTTTTTTACTACATCTTTTTTGTAATCTATATCAGTTAATACAAGAGTTTTAATATTTAAAAATTTTAAAAGATCAAAATAATTTTTTGCATATGCTCCTCCAACTTGAACATATGAAATATAATCATTATATAAATTTTCATAATTACCCCTAATAATATATTTTAACAATATTCTTTCAGAGTCCCCTTCAAATAAAATTGCTTTATTTGAAAATATTAAATTTGGAAATCCAATCGTAAAGAAAAAATTGTAGAAATCCAGTTTATCTGTTATTTCATCATATTTCTTATTTTGAATTAATTTAACAAATTCACGCAAATCATATAATTTTGCTTCAAACAAATTCTTTGTATTCCTAATTACTCTCAATTTATTAATATCTTCAATATGATTAACAATTTCCACTGAATGTGATGATATAATACATTGTGAAATATTTTTATTATAAAAAGATAATATTTTCTTAAAAAAAGAAGTTTGCATTTGTGGATGCATATGAGATTCGGGTTCTTCAATAATCATAATATTAATTTTAGATGGATCTATATTTTTTTCAAAATTTTGTTGACTCATATGCATATAAACCATATTACTATATCCCAAACCTTGTGAATATTCTCCCAAATTAAAGTTTTCAACATTATATTGTACCGTTGTGGAATCTTTAAGTAAATTATTTATATCTTCAGTTTCCGGATTTATTAATAATCCAATTTTAGCAAAACTTTCACTTCCTGATGTTAATTTTAATTCATCGTTAAATTTAGAAATACTTTCCGCTAAAATTGCTTTTTCAATATTATTTTCTTCAAGTTTTACAAATAAATCATCAGAAATATCTTCTAATTTAGTTTTATATTCATCTGTTTTTGATGCAATGTTAATCATTGTCTTACTTAATGAATAATTTGAATCGTTTTTATTATCATCTAACTTTCTCAATGCGTTAATAACTCTAATATTGAATAATTGTTTAAATTCTGTTTTTTTTATTTCGCATTCATCTAGATATAATGAATTTGTATAATAATAGCATTCATCTATTGAATTCTGAAAAATAGTACTTAAGATCTTTTTTATAGATAATTTTTTTTGTTTATCATTGATGTTTTTATTTTTATATCTACTAATTATTTTTTTATTATTTTCTATCAAAAAGCTTTTAAATTTATTGTCATTTAATTTGCATAGATACTTAAAGTAAATAGAATTATATTCTTCAAGTTCAAATGAATATCTAATTATATCAGATAATTGATCATCTTTTTTATTATAACTTATTTCAATATAAGCTTCTGGTAATATTTGTATATCATTTATTGGATTGATCATAAAATAACTTGTTAATTCATCTACCAACTTTGAATCATTTAAATTTTTATTTAATACACTCTTATAACTGACATAAAATTTTTCAATCCAATCATCTAATAATTTTGTATTTAATTCCGTTAATTCTATTTTATCTTTAGTATCACCAAATAAAAATTTTAAAAATTCTACGATTGAAGTTTTTCCAGCATTATTTGGTCCTGCTATTAAAGTAATATCCTTTTCTAAGCATAAATCTATATTAATTAATTTCTTATAATTTTTTATTTTAATTTTTTTTACCTGCATAAATACTCCCTACCACTAAAAAGCGCCAATACAAAAACTTATAAAATATAAGCCTGTACTAGCGCTTCCTTTTTATATAACCATTATATCACATATTCTTTTAATTTTATTATTAAATGACACAGTGACACATTATTTGTGAGTGCCATGCACACATTTATAGTGTCATAGTGTCATTTATTATTCATTATTCTATAATTCTTATTCTTATAAGCTTTCGTAACTAGATTCCCAATCTATTTCATTATTTTTTAGAACAATGAAATCTGTTCATTATCTATAATTTTCTTCTTATATGTTTTTATAATATCATCCATTTTATAAAGTATTCCATATTTATTACATTCATTAGCAAACACATTATATAGATGTTTATAATTTGGAGGCAAACAATTATATTTATCTCCATAAGTTTTTATATATTTGCTTTTCAATCCAATAAAATGTTCCTCTAATTTATTGAAATAATAATCTCTTTGATTTTCTCTTAGTGTCATTCCCATATATGTATGAATAAATTTTGCACCATATTCACTTGCAAGTCTTACCAATGCCTTTATATCTTCTTCTTTATCAGTGATAAAAGGTAAAACTGGATTCAACATAATTCCTGCAAATATACCATTATCTGATAAAATCTTTATTGCTTCTAATCTTTTTGAAGACATACACACATTAGGTTCAATTATTTTTGATAATCTATCATCAGGCGTTGTAATAGTGAACTTGATTATAACATTATTTTTAGAATTAATCTCTTTAAGTAAATCTAAATCTCTTAAAATCAAATCACTCTTTGTATCAATAGAAACACCAAAACCATATTTTGATATAAGTTTTAAAGCTCCTCTTGTCTGTTCATATTTTATTTCCAATGGATTATAAGTATCAGACATTGATCCAATGCCTACAACACCTTTTGTTCTCTTTTTAGATAACTCTTTTTCTAATATATAAAGAGCATTTTCTTTTCCTCTGACCCTATTAAAATTATCAATATGATAGCAATTACTTCTACTATCACAATAAATACAGCCATGAGAACAACCTCTATATAGATTCATATTGTAGTCAACACCATACCATTCACTACCATCTTTTACTTTTGTAAGTATTGTTTTTGCCTTTACAAATTCCACTTTATTCTCCTATTATAATGAATTACTACAAATTTCTATGGTATTTCCTTCTGGATCAAATATATTAAAATAATAATATGGCTCTGTGATATTAACGTACATTATCTCTGACATATTGCAAATATTAATTTTCTTTATTCTTTCATATTCTTCTTTTAGATTACTTGTATAAAAATTGAATGTTACAATATTATTCTTCTTTTCTCCTCTGTCTATATTAAAATTTTTAATATATTCATCATTATAACAATCTTTTAAATTTTCATTTTTAATTTTTTTCTCATCATATAATCTATTATATATCGCTAATTTATTTTCAAAATCAAATTCTATCCATCTATTTTTAGTATAAATATTTCCTTTTGTTTGAAATATTTTTTCATAAAATTCCACAACTTCATCAAACTTATCTGTTTCAATATAAGTGCTATATAATTCCATATTCTTTGCACCTCCAAATTACTCAAATATTATTTTTTCATTATCATCAATGAATATTGCTTGATTATCAGTTAAATATATATCATCACTAGAATTAATTACTCCAATGCTTGTTCCTTTATCACAATGAACATCTAATACATTTTCAATAAAATCAAGTCCATCTTTATATTTTCCACTAGCACAAACACTACCTGCGCTAACTCCAATATAAATACCACCATTTTCAATGTATTTATCAATAACTGGTTTTATATTTAATTCTTTAATTCTATCAACTAAATGCTTTGTACTTCCTCCACAAACATATATTGCATCATATTTATTAATTTCTTCTTGTGATATTAATTTATGCATATCATAAACTGTTATATTATCATCCGTAATACCACATTTAGTTAAATCATCTAAACATCCTGATAATATTCTAACTGCATCCGGATCATTAGCAGCAGTTATTATAAATAATACTTTAGCATCTTTAGCATCTACGTTTAATAAATCTACAAATTTATTCATTATATTCTCATTATCAAAACCTGTACTTGTTAAAAGAATCTTTTTCATTACTTCACCTTCTTATTTTCATTTTGAACTTCAACATACATTGTTGGTATGTTTGATTTTTTAATTTCTTCCTCTATCTTTTGTTGCATATTCTTAGCATTCAAAAAATCAATATTCCTTAATTTAGTTCTTTCAAGTAATAGCTCATCATTAATATGTAGATAAACAATCAAATCACAATCTAATAAAACAGTACCAAACATTGGAGTACCTGGATTAATACTTAACTTTGTTCTAACAAGTTCATCCATCTTATTTCCTATTTCTTCAGTCCAAGGAGTTTGACATACATAATCTGTTTCTTCTTGTGTTAGTAACGGGAATATTTCTTCATCCATATCTAACCCCACATTAGTAGCATTTATTAATGTAGTCTTACCTGTACATGTAGTTCCTAAAACACATATTCTTTTATCTTTATTTTCTTCAAATATTTTACCTAATTCTTCTATGTTTGACATTTATATTCACCTTTTATATACCTCTAATTTTTTCTAAACCTTCATTATACATTTCTTGTAATTCTTTTGATTTGCCACCTAATATTTGTTCGATAGGATAATACTCATCATTTAAATCAGACTTTAATACTGCATTCTCCTTATTTGGATGATTATAATAATTCAAAACTTTCAATCCAAAATTTCTTCCTAATTCCTCACTACTATTCTCAAGTAAATATATAAAATCTTTATCTCTATCAGTAATTGCAACATCACCAAAATCTATAATTCCTGCTACTTTATTATTTTGCATTATAATATGATTACAACTTAAATCATTGTGACATAAGACTCTTACATACTTAGTTATTCTTTCATCAGATAATATTCTTTTAAATAGATTATCTAGGTATTCTTTTGATTTGTCAGGTATTTTATCATATATCATTTTTTTTAATTCAGCATAGTCATTCTTATAATCTTCAATTACATTAAGTTCTAGATCATCTATATTAGGTAATGGTAACGAATGAAGTTCTTTTAAAAATTGAGCAATATCATTTGCAAGTTTATCTTTTTCAGACTCACTCATTTTATCATACATATCAGATGTAAGTTTATCACCCTTTATTTCTTTATAACCACATACACTATATTTTTCACTATAAAATTCTATATTAGGTATTTGTAATGTTATTTTACCTTGTAAATAGTCTAAAACTTCAATTTCTTTCTTTAAATTTAATCTTGCTTCTTCATGTTTTGACATTTTAAAAATGTACTCTTCGTTAACTAAATAAGCAATACTATCTAACCCTTGTCCTAAAGCAACAATATTTTTTACTTTAAATCCAAATTCACTTTCTATAATGCCTTTTATATCCATAACTACTTCCCCTCAAAATTATAAGCATACACTATTTCATCATCTGCCTTATTAATTCCACCTGACTTTTCATAACACTTACATGCAGAAACATTGCTTTTATTTGTTATTAAAAACATTTTATAATATCCAGTATTTTTTATATAATCACAAATATATGAAATTAATCCAGTACCAATACCTTTCCCTTGATAATTAAGCATTACATCAATAGCATGAAGATAAAAGGTTTTTCTACCATCTGGTTTTAATAATATGTAACCAAAAGCAAAACCTAAAATTTTATTATTTTCTTTTGCAATAAAACCATAAGTATTAACTTCATTAACAAATTTTTTTAAATCATCTAAATTATATTCAGTATTTTCATCATCAATAAAATCTAGCATTAAATTTAAATCCTGTTCTTCTAATCTCTTATATTCCATTTTATAACACCTTCTATTTGTTAATTGTTTAAAGATTAAAATTTTCTTAAAACAAATTTTTTTGATTTTTCGTTTTATATTTTTTTATAGAACGAATTTTTTGATTTTTTCGTTCTATAATTTTTTTTAAAACATTTTTTTGATTTTTTTCGTTTTATAAATTATTCTGATAAAAATATCTCTACATACTCAGAAAATACAAATATTTGATTTCTACTATATCCAGTTGTTTCTTTTATTATATTAGCAGACTTCAATTCATTTATTACACCATTAACAGTAGATTCTGGCATTTCTAATGCTTCAGATATCTTTTTTCTTGATGAATATGGTTCATCATAAAAATAATCAATAATTTTTTTAGCATTATCATATTTAACTTTTAAGTCTGATATTTGAACATCTACTTTTTTAGTAAGTCCTACAACTTTTTTAAATTTTTCTTTTGCGATTTTAGCTGTTTCTATTATTCCCTCTAAGAAAAACTTTATCCATCCAATAATATCATTTTTAACTCTAACATCATTTAATTTTTGATAATATAAGTCTCTATTTTTTTCAAAAAAGAAGGATATGTATAAACAGGGATTATCTAAATATTTTTTACTTTGAAGATATAAAGGAATTAATAATCTACCAATTCTTCCATTACCATCTAAAAATGGATGTATTGATTCAAATTGATAATGAATTATAGCTATTTTTATTAAATCTGGTGTATCTATTTCTTCATTATTAATAAATAACTCTAAATCTTTTAAGCAATCAGATAAATCTTCTACTAATGGTGGCACATAAGCTGCAGTTGATGGCATTGTTCCACCTATCCAGTTTTGTGATATTCTAAATTCTCCTGGTGTCTTTTTCTCTCCTCTGACACCATTTAATAATATTTTATGTATTTCTCTAAATAATCTGTTACATACTGGAAAACCTTCATTAATTCTAGCAATACCATAATTAGTTGCTTTAACATAATTTTGAACTTCTTCCCAATCATCTCTTTTTTCTGGATTTATATCTTGTAAATCTGATAAATCTTCTTCTATTGTTGTTCTTGTTCCTTCAATTCTACTAGATTTATTAGCTTCAATTTTTACATGCATCTTAATATATAAATCAACATTAGGAAGTAGTAATGAATAAGCATTTAATTCACCAATTTGTCTATTTGCTTCTGCAAGTAAAGAATCTAATTTTGTATCATCCCAACCCCAGTTATAATTAATATTACTTGGTAAAAATGCTTTATATCCTGTTCCTTGCTTATATTCTCCGGCTTTATATTCTTCTAACTTCATAATCATTCTCCTTTCACTCTAGTTTTTCTTTGGTAATTTACTATAATCGTATTTATGTTCTGCAAATTCTAATTCATCAAAAGCGTACTGAATATCTTCTATTGCTTTATCAATTGTATATAAGCTATCTTTATTGTCTTTCATTATTTGTAAGTGTTCTATTGTATAGAATAGTTTTTGTCTTGCATCACTTACTTTTTTTCTTTTTTCAGTATCGAAATCTAATAATTTTCTTTGAGATTCTTCATAATTTTTAATCATGTCTTTTAAATTTTTACTAGATTTATTTGCATATTTATCTTTAGAAAAATAGAAAAGCATCTCATCATAACCTGCAACTTTTAATAGTTTTTGCAATGACATATCTAAAGTTTCAGCAATCTTACGTAGATCATCAATATCTACTTTTTTTATTTTTCCATTAATTAAATCATTTAAAGTACTTCTACTTATACCAGTTAATTTAGCAAGTTCTCTTTGAGAAATTCCTTTTCCAACTCTTGATGACTCAATTAAATTCTTAAGTTCTTCTGAGTTCATTTAATCACTTCTTTCTTCCCTTTTGTTCCTTCACAATTCAATTTTAACACTTTTTTATCAATTTGTCTATATTTCCGGACAAAAAGTATTGGCATCTTTTTCGGACAATGTTATATTTAAATTGTCCTAGATATCGGACATGGTTGTAGAAAGGAGGATTTGTATGAAATTATTTAAGAAACAAACTACTAATGAATATGTAATACCTAAAGATTTATCAGTAAGTGCTATAGGTATGCTTAACTCTCTATTAGTTAGATCTAATGATGAACTAGAGAATATCGACCTCTACTCTCTTAGTAATGATAGTAGAAAAGATGTTGCTCTAGCATTTAGAGAATTAAGAAAAAAGAAATATATTATTTATAGTTCTTTAGATGATACATATTACATTTATGTATCACCACAAAAAAATAATTAGAAAAGAGAAAAAAATATGTCTGCAGAAGAAACATTAAATTTAATAGCTAAGCAATGGTGCACCCTAGAAGATATTATGAAGTTAGGACATCTAGGAAGAAATTCTGCACTAAAGGCTAAAAAAAAGATAAAAGAAAAGCTTGAAAAACAAGGTTATCTTATTCCAAAGTCTGTTGTTCCAACTAAAGAAGTTGTAGCATTCTTTGATATAGATATACCTTATTTAGAATCTAGAGTTTCTAGTAAAGAATTAATTAAAAAACCGTAAGAAAGGAGATACAAATGAAACAATTAAATGAAATAAACAAAATCATAAAAAAAGATATCATCGTCGAAAACCTAATGATATCAAATGGAGTTTATCTACTTGTATCTCATCCTAAGGTTGGCAAGTCAATGTTTGCTCAGCAACTTGCCTTCTCTCTTACTACTGGAGAAGATTTTTTAGGATTTAAAGTAAATCCCTCTCATATCTTATATATTACCACAGAGGGAGATATAAATCAATTAGAAATAAGATTTAAGTTAATGAATTTAAAGCCTAATTTAGATAAACTTCACATAATAGATTCAGATGATATATCAGATTTTTATATTAGAGATATTGAATATGATATTCATCAGTTAGCATCCAATAATCAAAAATTATTTGTAATTATAGATATGTTAAAAGATATAAAATTTGATACTAGTTATGATTTAAATAACTATCAGGAAATAAATGATGTTGTATTTAGAAAATTAAGAGAGTTATGTAAAAAGTATAATATCACTCTACTTGTTACTCATCATTTAAATAAAAGAGATGACACTATGGGCAGTGTTGGTTTAAATGCTGATGTATCAGGAATAATCAAATTAAAAGAATCAAGAAGTGATTATAATAAACTAACTTTAGATTATAAAGGTAGAGATTTAGGTAGATTAGAATTAAATTTAAAACGAAATGATAATCAAACATTTAGTGTTGTTGATGAAAATAACAATGATGAAACTGATTATAATCTACTTCTATTTATAAAATATGCAGTTTCTAAAAAAGATTTTGATTATACAATATCAGATATTTTATCTAAAACAAATATTTTATTAACTCCAACACAACTTGGAGGTTTAATTCAAAGAAACCTTAGTTTGTTGGAGCATGAAGGTCTTCATATAACAAATAAGAGAAATGGTAATCAAAGATTATGGCATTGCACTTATGAAGAACCTTCAGAAGATAATGAATGAAAGTGGCACGTTCTGACCTGTAAGGTTGGAAGTGGCGATAGTGAATTCATTATAAATTAATTAAAGGATATAGTATATCGTTTAATTAATCTTGTGATAGCGAATGCCAATACTAACTAGTTCAAATATTGGCTCTAGCTATTACAAGCATAAAGGATTCTAAGGAATATTCCTTAGCTCACGGTTGGGCATATAATTATGCCCTAGTGAGATAGAGTATTATTTTAAAAACAGATTTGAAAGGAGGCAAAAATAAATGTACTCAGGTAAACAAGCACTACGATTAGAGAAATTTAAAGCATCAGATATTGGTGGATTAGATAAAGAATTAAAAGAAAGAAAAGGTTCAGGTAAATATGATAGCACTAGAACTCCTTATAATATAGAATTAATAAATTATGATGGCCCTACTCTTGCTAGTTCAACTTATGATTATCTTTATTCAAACAATATAAACTATAATCCAAATAAAAAAAGTACTAAGGTATTAAATGGATTAATAATAACAAGTAGTCAAGAATTTTTTGAACACTATGGTATGGAATTTAGAGATACTGGAGAAGTTTACAAAACTGGAGATAATGCTGGTAAACCAATTAGGCATGTAATTATAGATGAAGAACATGGGTTGCCTACTGAAATAAGGAGATATTTTGATGAAAGTCTTAATTTTATTTCTGATTATGTCGGTAAAGAAAATATTAGATATGCAGCAATACATCTTGATGAATCTACTCCACACATGCATATTTACTTTACTCCAGTTGTAAATGAAGTTAAAAGAAAAGTATTTGAACTAGATGAAAATGGTCATCAATTAAAACATGAGATAACTAATAAAAAGGGAGAAAAGAAATTAGTACCTGTTCAAAAGAAAGATGAAAATGGAAAAAATATTTATGAAACTGTTAAAGGCAAATTTTTAAACTCAGATCAATTTTGGAAACAAAAAGGTGGCAATGCATCTTATACTCTTTTACAAGATGATTATAACGAATTTATTAAATCTAAAGGTTATAACCTATTTAGAGGAGAAATTGGTGGAGATAAAACTCATTTAACTAATGCTATGAAACAACAAAAAGAACTAAATGCTCTAAACAAAGAAATAAGAAAAGAAAATGAACTATTAAAAGAGGCAAATAAGAGTCAAAATGAGTTTATTGATAAAGTTGATAAAGAAACTGCTAAAGATATCTTAAATCCTGTTAAAAAAGGTATTATTAAGCAATATAAAGATGAAGATATAGATAATCTATCTACTTATTCAAAAGAACTTGCTGAAGATAATTTAAGGAAAGATTTAGAGATTAAATCACTCACCGAAGAAGTTAATAATTTTAGGTCAGGCAAAGCATACAAAAAACAAAATAAAAATATAGCTAATCAAAAAATTATTATTAACCAAAAAGATAATGAAATAAATACTTGGAAGAATAAATTTGAAGAATTAGCTGATGAATTTAAGAATTTTAAGAAAAAAATTCAAGATAAGATATATTCTCTTACTTCTAAAATATTTGAGATTCTTCATATACCTTATTCTTGGTATGAAGCAAATGATATTGATTATGCTATTGATACTACAAGAGATTATTTAAAAAAGCATTCTAAAACTAAAGATGATTTAGAGAGATAATTTATAATATTATCAGTTTATATGATAAAATAATTTTGTTACGAACTGGTATATTTATAAATTCCAACAAAGGAGGAATGATATATGGGAATCTATAAATTACCTAAAAATCAATGGACTAAAGATGGTCGTAAATATAAATATTATTGGAATGAAAAAGATAAGAGCGGGAAATGGAAAAAGAAGTTTTCACAAGCATATAAAACTAAACTAGATGCAATGAATGCTGAAAGAGAGTTTCTAAATAATAAGGTTGAGTTTGGTGGAGATATTGATATGACATTTGGTACTCTTACTGACCAATATATTGAATCACAAAAAAATAAAGTTCGTAGAAGAACTATGGAAACATATTTAAAGAGAAGAAAATATTTTACTAGTTTTGAAAATGTTAAGTTAAAGGATATGGATGGTAATCTATATCACAAGTTTCAACAAGAACTATGGGATAAACCTATTAAATGTTCTAGTAGAAATGATATTCAAAAATTTCTTAAAATTATTCTTAACTGGGGTATGAAAATGTATGATATTAATTTAATGCGTTTCTATAAAAAAATAGAATTCTTTAAAGATTCGAATGAGATGAAAGAAGAAAAAGATGTTTATACCTTTGAAGAATTTCAAAAATATATTATGGGTGCTACTAATCTAAATGATAAAACAATGTTTGAAATGTTATATTATTGCGGATTACGTCGTGGTGAATGTCGTGGACTTCAATGGTCTGATATAGATTGGAATAATAAATTAGTATCTATTACTAAACAAGCTAATAGCGTTAAAGATAGTCAAAAATATTATGAACTAACACCACCTAAAACTCAAAAGAGTATTAGAACATTACCTCTTACTGATGTCTTATACAACGATTTAGTAAACCTTTATAATGAAAAAAAGAAGTATTATGGATTTAATGAAAAATGGTTTATCTTTGGAGAATTAGATCCATTAACATTTGGTATGATGCATAGAATAAATAAACGAATTGCTGAAAATGCTGATATCAGAAGAATTCCACTACACTCTTTTAGACATAGTTGTGCATCATTATTAATTAATACTGGTCAACCAGTAACAACTGTATCTAAGTATTTAGGACATGCTAGTACTAAAGAAACATTAGATACCTATGCTCATATGTTTCCAAATAATCTTACTAATGTAAAAAATACCATAGATAATTTAAATCTAGGTATTTAAATAAACTTAAATAAAAAATAAATTTGGTATCTGAAAAAAGGTTTTTGGTATCTGGCTTGGTATCTAGAAAAAATTAAAAACCTCAGAAACCCTTATAAAACAAAAAGCGTTCCCTCTCTCGAGGGAACTTCAGGGGGTTTTGGTTTGCACTCTTACGCTTAGAAAGTAAGAGTACTGGCATGGAGTATCATGCCAATTCTATTGTATAAAATTTTAGTGTATAAGTCAATCTATTTTTTTAATTTTCGTTTTTTTTATCGGAAGCCCCCTCCGCCTCCACCTCCACCGAAGGAACCTCCACCTCCTCCACCGGATGAGAATCCTCCGCCACCAGAGCTATATGAACTAGCTCTAGATTGTGCAGTATTTGCTGATTTTATACCTGTATTTGATACAGTATATATAAAATACATAGACTCATAACTATATCCATATTGATTCATATATTCATTAATTTCAGGATATAATTTTTTAAATTGTTCAGCAACTTCTTTAGCAATTCCAAATATCTGTGCATATATTAAATATTCATTCCAAAGATTAACCTCTATTGGTTCTTTTTCCTTTATTAAAGTAAATTCTTTTAAATAATTCTTTAATCCCTGCATTTGTTCGGCTTCTATCATCATAGAACTATCTACAACATATTTTTTATTAATAGAAAATCTTTTTTTATTTTCAGAAAATTGTATTTTTCCTTCTTTTATTAATTCATCTTTCTCATAATTAATAATATCATCAAACCAAGTAAGTATTTTATTATATCTATTATTACACCATTTTTTAAACTCATTTTCTTCTAGTTTACCATCTTTACTTGCTTCTACCATCCAATTATACATATCTTTTTCTAACTGAATACCATTTGGTATATTAACAAATATAATATTATCTCTTATTTTTTTACCAAATAAAGTTTTCTTTTCTATTTTTTCAACTCTTATATTACCATCTTTTAACCATTTTAATAAAAGTGCTCCAAGTAAATTTTCTTTTTTAGGCATTATTTTATATTTTTTAGCAACAAAATATGCTCTAAATATATCTTTATTACAAGGAATATCTCTAAAATTTGGCACATCTTTTCTTATTGTATTTCCAGTATCACCAAAATCATATTCTTCTTTTAATGATTTAGATGTGAGCGCTATTATAAGTACAATAATTATTGGAAGGATAGATATTAATATACTGAAAAATATAGCGATAGTATCGAAAACATTATTCTTTTTACTCTCAGTATATCTAGTAGTCCCCACCTCAGCCATATTATGATAATATTCAAACTCATTATTACTAATATTATTAGTAGTAAAAGTTCCTTTTGGAAATTTAATTAATACTGTCATATACTGATCTTTAGTTAATCTATCAGGTGAGTTCATTTCTATATATCCATCATATACATATGCAGTTCCACCATAGTTTCCATATCCCCATACATCAAGTGTATCTTCATATCTAAAATTACTATGAATTTTTATATATACATTATCTGGAGTTGCACTAAAATCATATGGAAAAAGTGTCCAATATACCATATCAGCATCAGCTAATGATAATACAAAATTAGTAATTTTATATTTTATTTCATATTCGTGATTACCATAATTACTTATTCCATAACATACATCAGTCTCATTACCACTTTCATATATTCCAGCTTTATAAGCTTTATCCTCAAGTGATTTATTAATATCCCAGTAATTATCTATAGAATATGGTTTTCCATCCATACTAGCACTTTCCACTATAATTTTAGAATTACCAATATTAAAATATGGATGGTAACCTTCAGTCCCTGAATTAACAGAAGCATCCCAAGTTTCAATAACACTAGCATCTCCATTATCATCAATAAAAATATCCATATTTATTGATGAAATACTATTTGCTTTTATAAAAATAAGTGGTGTAAATAATAAAATTAAACAAAATATAAACTTTTTCATAAGCCTCCTACATAAAAAGGATTAAAAATAATCCTCTAAAATTTTACTTTAACGTTTTCTCTTTCTTCTTCTTTAGCTTCAAAGAATGCATCTTTCTTAAATCCAAACATTGATGCAATTATATTACTTGGAAATACTTCTACTTTATTATTATACATTAATACAGTATCATTATAAAATTGTCTTGCATAAGATATTTTTTCTTCTACTTCTTGCAATTGATTTTGTAAAGATTCAAAATTTGAATTAGACTTTAATTCAGGATAGCTTTCTGCAAGAGCAAATAGTTTTGTTAAAGAATCTGACATTTCATTAGATGCATTAACTTTATCATTATCATTTTTTGCACTTAAATATTTATTCCTTGCATTTACTATATTTTCTAAAGTTTCACTTTCATGTTTTGCATATCCTTTTACAGTTTCAACTAAATTAGGAACTAAATCACTTCTTTTCTTTAGTTGTACATCAATTTGACTAAATTGATCCCTTACCTTATTTCTTAATCTTACAAGTGAATTATAATTAGCTATTATAAATAATACAATAATCAATAATACTACTAAAACTACAATTAACAATATTGGCATATTATCATCTCCTACTATTTATATAGTATCATAAATTAATCTAATTTACTATACTTATTTAATATATTTTTTAATTCATCACTAATATTATTATTTTTAAAATAATTGTTTATATCTTCTTTAACTTTTAAAAATAATTGATAATCTCTTTTTATATTAGCAAGTTTAAATGCCATATCACCACTTTGTTTTATTCCAAATAAATCACCACTACCTCTTATATTAAAATCCTCTTCACTAATTTTAAATCCATCTGTAGTACTAGTCATTATTTTTAGTCTAGAAACCTCTTTATCACTAATTAGAATACAATATGATTGTACATCGTTTCTTCCTACTCTACCTCTTAACTGATGTAGTGTAGAAAGTCCAAATTGAAAACTATCAAAAATAACAATCATAGTAGCATTTTTTACATCTACTCCTACTTCTATAACTGTAGTACTTACTAAAATATCTATCTCTTTATTTTTAAATTTTTCCATTACTTCATCTTTATCTTTGGAATTCATCTTACCAGACATAAGTCCTATTTTACATACTTTGCCTAATGCCTTATTCATTTTTTCATATAATGCATTTACATCCTCTAAATCAGTATTATCACTTTCCATAGCTAGTGGTGCGATAACATATATTTGATGTTTTTTCTTTATTTCATCAAGCATCATTTGTAATACATCTTTAATTTCACTATTTTTCTTTAAAATAGTTATAATCTCTTTTTTTCCACTTGGTATTGTTTTTATATTAGAAATATCCATATCTCCATATATTGTAAGAGCATAGGTTCTTGGTATTGGAGTTGCAGATAAATATAGTGTATCTGGAGTAATACCTTTATTTTTTAATGATGCTCTTTGATTAACACCAAATCTATGTTGTTCATCTGTTATTACTAATCCTAAATTATTATATATAACATCGTCACTAAATAATGAATGGGTTCCTATTAATATATCTATCTCTTTATTTTGTAATCTACTAATTATTTTCTTTTTTTCACTTTTTTTAGTACTACCAGATAATATTTCAATATTAGCACTCTTGATATATTTTTTTATATTTTCAAAGTGCTGGTTTGCAAGCACCTCAGTAGGTGCCATAAGTGCACCTTGATATCCACTTAGATAATTTATATATAAAGCAATAATCGCAACAATTGTCTTACCACTTCCAACATCTCCTTGAATTAATCTATTCATTCGATTTTTACTAATTAAATCTTCATATATATCATTTGTAGCTTTAATTTGGTCATTAGTTAATTTAAATGGAAGAGTACTTATAAATTTATCTACTTCATTTTTATTTATATTTCTTCTTATTCCATCCATATTTTTTCTATTCTTTTTTAAATTATGTATCTTTAACATAAATAAAAAAATTTCTTCATATTTTAAAGTATTAATAGCACTCTTTAATTTATTAGATGATGTTGGTTTATGTATTTCATTAATAGCATCTATCCTATTTAAAAAGTTATATTTATCTTTTAGTTGTGCAGGTATTATATCTTTAGTTTTATAAAATAAAAGAGCATTTAATATATACTTATTTATTTCACTTGAATTAATTTTATTATTTCCATGGTATATAACTTCTACTTTTGTTTCATTTGCTAATCTTGATAGTTTTAAATCACTAGCTATTACTTTACCTTTAGAATACTTTCCAATAACAGTAACATACTCACCAACTTTTAATTTGCTTTTTAAAAATGCTCTATTATAAATAGATACTAAAAGCATAATAGATGTAGTATTTATTCTAAAATTCATAACATTCTTTCTTTTACCATAATAATATATAGTTGGAATACTTTCTATAATTCCATCTATAATTATTTTATCATTATCTTTAATAATATCTAAATTACTTCTTTTTATAATATCATAGCGATATGGATAATACGTTACTAAATCATCTATATTATATATACCTAAATTATTTAAATATGTTAATGTTTTTTTACCAATTCCATTAATATCTTCTAAAGACATAATATCACCATTTAAAGTATATCAAAAAAAGAAAGATTTTTAAAACTTTCTTTTCATTCTTTTTATTTCTTTAACTAATTTTTTATGCTCTTTTTTATTTGTTTTAATATTTAATACTTCATTTAATCTACCTACAAATGTTTCATTTTTTAATACATTTGGACATTCACACAATATTGCTCTTAAGCTTAAATATACGAATTCATTATCTTGTAAATCAGATAAATGATCTATAAATATTTCATAAGGTACATCAATTAGAAAACTTAAAAGCGAGAAATCAAATGCAATGCTTATATTTATTTCACTTTTATCAACATCTATTGCTTCTTTAGAATCTGTAAAAAATTTTTTATCTTTTGTTCTTGTATAAAGTTGTGTCCTATAATATGCATAATTTATATCTCTATCATAATCTTTATTTAAATTAATTATTATTTCATTAATAACTTCATTACGATTCATAGTATTATTATCAATAATATCTCTAAATATATTAACTGCATTCCTTATATGATTAGCTACATCTTCATCTATTAAATTTCTATTTGCATCTATATAATCACGAATAATTTCTAATACTTCTAATCTATCGTAATTATCTTTATATGTTTCTTCATCTAAATTAAAATTATAAATAAAGTATTCTATATATTTATGATTCATGTATGTATCTATATTATCTGTTAACACTCATATCACCTAACTTCTTATATATTTCTAAATAATTATGAACAGGTATATATTTTATTTTGTTTCTTATATCACTTGGTATATCATCTAAATCTTCTTTATTATCATATGGAATAAACATTTTACTAATGTTATTCATAATAGCTCCCATACTTTTTTCCTTTAAACCACCTACTGGTAAGATATTTCCTCTTAATGTAATTTCACCTGTCATTGATATATCATTTGCAACTTTAAAGTTACTAAATGCGCTTATAATTGATGTTGTAAGAGCTACTCCTGCACTTGGTCCTTCTTTACTTATAGCACCACTTGGTATATGGATATGTATATCATTATTAATTAAATCTTCATATCTTATATTAAATTTTTTATAATTAGCTTTTATATAACTTAATGCAATAGCAGCACTTTCTTTTATTATATCTCCAAGAGATCCTGTTAATATTAACTTACCCTTACCTTTATAATAGTTTACTTCAATAGGAAGGATATCTCCACCATATGACGTACAAGATAATCCATTAACAACTCCTATTTGTGCTTCTATTTTATTAAATGTATTATATTTATACTTTCCTAAATATTCAAACAAATTATTCTTATCAATTGTTATATAATTATTATCAACTTCACCACGCATTATTCTCGTAAGTACTTTTCTAAATATTTTTGATATTAATCTTTCAAGCTCCCTAACACCTGATTCTTTTGTATAATTTCTAATTATACTTGTAATAGCACTATCTTTTATACTTACACAATTAATTTTATGACTTTTAACATTAACTGGTATTAAATAATTACGAGCTATATCTAATTTTTCATATTCTGAATAACCATCTATCTTTATTATTTCTAATCTATCTTTTAAAGGAAGAGGTATGTCATTTATATTATTAGCAGTTAGAATAAACATTACTTTAGATAGATCAAATGGTTCTTCTATATAATTATCTATAAATTTATCATTTTGATTATTATCTAATAAATCTAAAAGTGTTGATGTAGGATCTCCATTATAACCTTTTGATATTTTATCTACTTCATCTATTAATATTACTGGATTATTTGATTTTACTCTTCTAAGTCCTGAAATAATACCTCCAGGAGATGCAGAAACATAGCTTTTTCTATGTCCTATAATTTCACTTTCATCATTTATTCCGGCTACGCTTATTTTAATAAACTTTCTATTAATACTATTTGCAATACTTTTAGCAAGAGTAGTCTTACCAACGCCAGGAGGACCTACAAGGCATATTACTGGACTATTAATACTCGAGTTATTCTTCTTTACGGCTAAGTATTCAATGACTCTATTTTTTACCTCATCAAGTCCAAAATGACTTTTATTTAGTCTATCACTAATTAAATTTATATCATCTAAATCATCTGTTGAATTATTCCAGGGAAGACTTAACATCCAATCTATATAATTCCTTAAAATTGATATTTCAGGTGATGTATCTGACATTAATTCATATCTATTTATATCTTTTCTTATTCGACTTTTAATTTCATCATTTGCACTTAAATTTTCAAGTTTATCTTTTAAATTAGCTATTTCTTCTTCTTTTAAAGAAATATCACCAATCTCTTTTTTTATTACTTTTAACTTTTCTTTTAATATATATTCCCTTTGAGTTTTATCTATTTCTTCTTTTACTTTTGACTCTAAATCTTTTTCTATTTGATAAAGACTAGATTCTTTATATATATCAGCAAGTAACATTTCACATCTTTTAATTGAATCTAATGTATTAGCATACTCACTAAGTCTTTTTTTATCAATTGGCATGTATGTAACTACAGTATCTATTATATCTGATAAATCATTTATCCCATCTATCATACCAACTACACTATTACTTATTGTTGGTACAGTTTTTGTACATTTATTAAGTTCATATTTTATCTTTCTAATACTTGCATTTAAGATATCATCATCAATAAACTCATTATTTTTATCAATAATTGTTGCTTCAATGAGATCATCAACATAAAAATATTCTAAAATATTAACTCTTTTAATTCCTTCAATAGTAACCCTACTTTTACCATCAGGAAGTAATATTTTATTTTTTATTTTTCCTAAAATGCTTATTTTAGGTAATTTATTAATATCAATTTTATCAACATTAAAAAGATTAGTAACTAATATCTCATCATTATGAAAAACAGATGATATATCAATCAATGATTTACTAACTTTATCATCAAATTCTAATCTTATTTCATTTTTTGGAAGTAGAACCAACCCCTTTAAAACTATCACTGGTAGATTCATAAAGTCCTCCTGCTAAAATTGTTTTTTATTATATCATATTTATATTTTTTGTAAATGAATATTTAATAATTTATAAAAAAAATATTTAATAATTTATAAAAAAAAAATAGAAAAATCTATTTATACTTTATGATATTCTAATCTAAGTTTATCTGCAATTGTTACCATAAATTCAGAATTAGTAGGTTTTGCTTTATCTATATCTACACTATGTCCAAATAATTCTTCCATTAAATCCCAGTCTCCGCGATTCCAGCTAACTTCTATGGCATGTCTTATTGCTCTCTCTACACGTGATACTGTTGTTGAAAACCTACCTGCTAATTCTGGATATAATTCTTTTGTAATTCCACCAATCACATCAGGACGATCAAATAATATTTCAACACCTTCTCTAATATATTGATATCCTTTAATATGTGATGGTATTCCTAAATCGTGTAAGGTTTTTGTTATTGAAATTTTTAAGTTATTTTTTCCTAAGTCTATATTTTTGCTTGGTTTTTGATTATATAATTGAAGTATTCTTTTTTCTAAATCAGAAAAATCAAAAGGCTTTAATAAATAATATTTTACTCCATAATCAGATACTTCTCTTATAACATCCATTGCATTATAACTAGTAGATACTATAATGTTTTTATCCATATTTTTCTTTTTCATTTCTTCTAATACATAAAGTCCATCTTTATTAGGCATAATAAGGTCTAAAATAATAACATCGTAATCTTCTTTAGTTTCAATCAGTTTAAGTCCTTCTATTCCATCACTAGCTTGATATACAAATTCAATTTTTTCATTATCTTTAAAATACTCTTTTACTGCATCAACTAACTGCACATTATCATCGATCATTAATAATCTTATTTTTTTCATATCTATCCTCCTTATTACTGCACAATCATTATACAACAAAAATCTTAAGTCAATCTAGAGTATATTTTAGCTAGTTTTGTCGAATTAAATGGGCGCAAAAAAAGTTATTAACTACGTAACAACTTCTCCATTTCTAATACTTCTTCTGGAATGGAACTTGATTTTCCAACCATAAATCCATCAACATTACTAATAGTTGATAATTCTTTTATGTTTTTAGAACTAACACTTCCACCATAAATTACTTTTAAGTTTAAACCTTTTTCCCTTAAAACTTTCTTTACGTATTCTATTGTATCATATATTTCACTATTTGTGGGAACATTTCCTGTTCCAATTGAGAAAATTGGTTCATATGCAATAATTATATCATTACTATTTACACCTTTTAAATCATTATCTAATTGATATTTTAATTTTTCTTTTGTTTTTAATGCATTTTTTTCTTCTAATGTTTCACCAATACAAAGTATTACTTTTAGATTATTATTAAGTGTAGATAAAACTTTTTTGTTAACATCTTCTTCTGTTAAATTAAAATATTTTCTACATTCACTATGTCCTACTACTGCATAACTTACTCCAATTTTTTTTGCATGGTATGCTGATACACATCCTGTATAGGCACCATTATCTATAGGATATATAGACTGTATTGCAATATTATCATATTTATTTATAAAATATGGTATATATATTAATTCTGGACACAATATAACATTACTTGATAGATTATTAACCTTTTTTATATAATTATTAACATCATCAATATCCATATACATTTTCATATTTAAAACTAACAACTTATTTTCCATGAAAACCTCTCTTTATAACATCTCTAGCCTTACTAAAAAAACCTCTTTTTTTACCTGGTACTCTTCCATTTAGTGCAATTTCATATACCTTCATAACACTTTCTGCATAATACTTAGCTGAATATTTATCTGATTCAATCAGTGCTTTTCTCCCCATTTTAATAGCATTATCTTTATCACTCATTAGTTTTATAATAGAATTTTTATATTTTTTCTTATCTTTGAATAAATATCCACAAATTCCTTCAATAACTACTGTATTAAATGATTCATCGTCAAGGCATACAACTGGTATTCCAGCAGACATTGCCTCAATTACAGTAAGTCCTTGTGTTTCTGTATGAGAAGCAGTTGCAAAACAATTTGATAGGTGATAATAATATGGGACCTCATCCCATGGTACTTTGCCTGTAAATATTACATTGTCACCTAATTTTTTTGCTTTTTTCTTTAAAAGTTCTAAATCTGGTCCACCACCTACAATAAGTAGCTTACAATTTTTATTATTTTTAACTAGACTAGCATGATTATCTATTAAAAAATCAATACTTTTTTCTTTAGCAATTCTTCCCACAAACAATATTACAAAATCATCTTTATTTATTCCATATTGTTTTTTTAATTTTTTTACTTTATCAAAATCAATATTATCTTTATAAAAACGCTCTACTTCTATTCCTGTTGGTATTATATGAACATTTCTATCATATTTATATTTTTCTTTAAATAAATCATATGTTTTTTTAGTTGGAACAATTAACTCAGTAACAGTTTTATCACAATAAAATTTAGTAAAATATTCGACAATTTTTTTACTTGTATTATTAAAATGCCCACGTGTTATATAATGCACATAATCCTCATACATAGTATGATATGTATGAACAATTGGTATATCTAACTGTTTGGCTATTATTCTTGCAAATGTACCAATACCAAATTCTGTATGAGAATGAATAATATCTAAATTCCATTTTTTTATTTTGTTAATTGCTTTTAACGGATATATTCCACTTAATCTATAATCATATATACCTGTTGGAATCCCTGGTATACGTATTATGTGATCATCACCAAAATCATAAGATAATATATCGTTATTTACTGTTACTATATATACTTCACAACCTAATTTACGTAAAGCATGCTCCAGCATAAGTATACTAGTGGCAACACCATTAATATGGGGTTTATATGTATCTGTAAAAAGTCCTACTCTCATTTTTTACCTCTTTTCAAATTAAATGCAATACCACCTACAATAAGTCCAAAGTAATAAGTTATAAATCTCCATATAAGCATAGTTGCAGAAAGCAAGCTTCCTTTAATAAAAAATCCATAAAATTTAACAAAGCCATACTCAAGGCCACCAGTACCTCCTGGAATTGGAACAAATGATCCAATAAGCATAACGTATGCTGATGTTATTACAGCAAGCATTACTGAAACACTTGAAAAATTACCTGCTGCATATAGTACAAATACCGGAATCATATATAAAACTGATAATGCAACTAAATTAACAAAAATCATTGAGAAAAATAATTTTTTATCATTCATTAAAACTTTCGCACTATTATGAAAATTAGTAATACTTTCATTCCATTTAGCTAATTTTTCTTCTTTATTTTTTACAATTTTTAATTTTGTTAGAACAGTAATTGCAATATTAACTAATTTTTTATTTATCTTTTTACCAAAGGCTACTAAAAAGGATACTATAATTACTAAAGTATTAATTACAAAACCTAGTGTTATTAAATGTGTAAGTATATCGTTATGCGGAAATATATGGAAGAAAAAATTACATAACATTGCAATAATACCCAAAAATACTAAAGCAATCTGATATACAATAAAATTTTCTAGAATTATACTTGTTGATGTTGATGAACGAATTCCTTCTTTATTTAAATAATACACTTGATAAGGCTGTCCACCTGTTGCAAATGGTGTTATTGCATTTACAAACTGCGTTCTTAAAAGTAGTATTACCGCACTTTTATAAGTGAAACTTTTCTTGTGACTCTTTGTAAAATAATAAAGAGGTAACGTTTTTAAAAACCAATATATTATAATACATAAAAAACCTACAATTAACCATTTTATATCCATTTTTAATAATGTATCTATTATTTCTTTAAAATTATCTTTTAAAGAAAAATATAAAACTATTATAGTTACTAAACCTAGAACTATATAATTTAATATCTTTTTCATAAAACCTACTTTTCTATTGCTTCTATACCAGGTAACACTTTGCCCTCTAATAATTCTAAAGATGCACCACCACCAGTTGATATATGCATAAATTTATCTCTATAACCAAAATTAATTGCAGCTGATGCAGTATCTCCACCACATATTATTGTATCGCAATTACTATTACTTAAATATTCTAAAATACTTTTAGTACCTACTTCATATGCTTTTTCTTCAGAATATCCTAAAGTACCATTCCATACAACCATATTACATTTACTTAATACACTTTCAAATAATTCTATAGTTTTAACTCCAATATCAAGTCCCATTTTATCACTAGGTATAGAATCAATATTGACCAAAGTTGTGTCTTTTGAATCTATTCCACTACTTACTATATTATCAACAGGTAGTATTATTTTATCCTTATATTTAGCAAGTAAATCCTTACAGTAATCAATAGAATCACTATCTAATAATGATGAACCTATATTATATCCTAAAGCATGTAAAAATGTATAACACATTCCACCTGCTATTAAAATATAATCTGCTTTTTTTACTAAACTATTTATAACACCAATCTTATCATTAACCTTAGCGCCACCTAGTATTACTGCATATGGTCTTTTTGGATTATTTAAAACTGAATTTAAAACATTCAATTCTTTTTCCATCAAAAAACCTATACCACTTTCTAGATTAGATGCAATTCCTACATTTGATGCATGTGCTCTATGGGCAGTACCAAAAGCATCATTAATAAATATATCTCCTAAGCTTGCCCAATACTCACCTAATTCTTTATCATTACCTGATTCTTTTTTACCATCTAAATCTTCAAATCTAGTATTTTCTACAAGTAACACATCACCATTTTTCATACTGTTTATCATATTTTCTAAATTATTTCCACGAGTCTCAGTAGAAAATAAAATTTTACGATTTAATAGTTTACTTAATCTATCTACAACTATTTTTAAACTTTTACTATTCTTATCTTCTAAAGTTTTAACTCTACCCAAGTGTGATAGAAGTATAACTTTCGCACCATTATCAAGTGCATAATTAATAGTATCAAGTGCCATAACTATCCTATTATCATCAAGAATAACTCCATCTTTAATAGGAACATTAAAATCCACTCTAATTATTACTTTCTTATTTAATAAATCAAAATCTCTAATTGTTTTCATAAAATCAACCTTCTTACTAATATTATTTTATCATGTTTTAGATTCAAAATCTATAATATAGAAAAATAGTATCAATCAAATTAATACTATTTCTTAATAATTTTCAATTAAGAGCCTCCACTTTCACACTTAGCAATACTATAATTATTATTTTTATAAATAATTCCCATATTACTAATATCATCTCCAGTAGCAATTATACTTTCTTCAATATAATTATTACTTTCAAGTTCACTAATTGGTATACAATACTCATCACTATCAAAATCATTTACATTATCAGACACATATTTTTTTGCAGCTTCTATTACTAAAGTCTTTATATTGTCATTATTAGCTTTCTTAGATTTATTTATTTGATTCACTATATTTGGAAATGTAAGAATTGCAATTAATGATATTATAACTATAACAGCCATCAATTCTATTAATGTAAACCCTTTACTCATTCTTTCCATTATATTCCTCACAAACTTTATCTAGCTCTTTTATCATATCATCTACTTCATCCAAATTATTAAGTCTAGCACCTGATGCAAAAATGTGTCCACCACCATTAAAATGTGAAGCAACATCATTTATAATAGGGCCTCTAGATCTTACTGAAGCACGAAATTTATCTATATTTTTATCATAAGCAAAAATTACCCAAGATATCATTTCTTCTGTATAATTTAAATAATTAACTATATTTGTCATGGTTGCAGCATCACTTGCAAGTTCATCAAGCTCTTCTTGATTTAATACCAAATAACCTAATTTATTGTCTGTAATTTTTATATTAAGTATAACATAACTTTGTAATTTTTTTTCATTTATAGACATAGTATACATTTTTTCATAAATGTCTATTATATTTATATTAGTCTTTTTTAATAACCAAGATACTAAATAAAATGTTTTGTCTGTTGTATATGAATATAAGAATCTATTAGTATCACTAATTAGGCCTGCATAAAGTTTTTCAGCTGCTTCTTTATTTATTTTTAATGGCGTAGAATATACAAGCTCTATAACTAATTCAGAAGCACTTGATGCAGCATCAACTACATATTCTATATCACAATACTTATCTACTATAGGATGATGATCAATTTTTATTTTATGTTTAAATCTAGTAGGATCTATCCCATCTACTCTTTTTATATCTGGAGTATCTAACACTATCAAAAGTGCATCTTCATATAATTTCTCATCAAACATATCAAGATTTCCTATATATTTATGACGAGCTGCAGGGGTACCTACTGCATAGACTTGCTTATTAGGAAATGTATTTAAAATTATTTCTTTTAATCCAAGTGTACTCCCTAATGCATCAGGATCTGGTCCTATATGACGTGCTAGAACTATTTTCTTATGTTTTTTTATTTCTTTATATATTTTTTTTAATACATTCATAAATATCATCCAATCTAATTAAATTATACACTATTTTTTACTAAATTAAAAGTTAGAAAAAAACAATCTTTTGATTGCTTTTTATAATTATTTTATTCTTTCTGTAAGCTTTATAGTTGCTTCTTTCTTCTCATCACCATGATAATATTTTATTTTTATTGAATCTCCTACATTATGCTTATACAGATTATATCTAAATTGAGCTGATGATTCAGTTTTTTCTCCATCCATTTCAACAACAACATCACCTACTGTAAGGCCTGCATTACTTGCTGGTTTATTCTTTTCAACGTAAGTTAAAATTGCTCCATATTTAACTTCTTTAGAAATATTTATATTATAGTAATATTGAAGTCCATAAGCATTAGATACATCAGCAAGTTGAACTCCTACATATGGTCTTTCTATATCTTCTCCGTTTTCTAACTTTTCTATTATTGCATTAACTGTATCTATTGGAATAGAAAATCCCATACCTTCAACACCTTCTCCAACTAATTTAGAAGATGTTATACCAATTACTTGTCCTGATATGTTGCATAATGGTCCACCACTATTACCAGAGTTAATAGTTGCATCTGTTTGAATAGTTTCCATTAAATAACTACCATTATTAAGTGTCACATTAACTTTTCTATTTATACCTGATACTATACCTTTAGTAATAGTACCCATATATTCTTTTCCTAAAGGAGCCCCTACTGTAAATACAGTATCACCAATCTCTGCTTCATCACTACTACCAAGTTCTGCAACTGCTAATACTGTATCCGCCTTTACTTTTAATACTGAGATATCACTAAATTCATCTTTTCCAACTACTTCTGCTTCTGTTTCACTACCATCTATATATGTAACAACTATTTTACTTGCATCTTCAACTACATGATTATTTGTAAGTATATAAGCATTTTTAGAATCCTTTTTATAAACAAATCCTGATCCACTTGCAGCTTGTGTACCCATTCTACTCATAACCTCTACTTGTATATAAACAACAGAATTATATACTTTTGAAATAGCATTTTTTAAATCACTTTCTTCTTCTATTGTTTTAGTTGAAACAACTGTTTCATTAGTTTTTCTATTAGTAGTTATTACATTTTTTAAACTAGGTTTACTTATTATTATAATTGTTACAAGTATTATCACTAATAAAGATAATATAGAAATAAGTAATATATATATCCAATTTTTATTTGCCTTTTTTTTCATATTTAATTCCTCCGTACTTAAAGAATAGTCCTATAATGTGTAAAAAATGTGAAAAAGTTTTAAAATTTTTCTGTCTTTTTTTCTTGAGCTTTATATGTATAATTCAATATTATACTTAAAGGAAGTATTTTCGAAGCTAAATAACCCATCTTTATTCTAAATCCTGGAATAATTATTTTTTTCTTCTTAAACATTTTTTCTATTGCATATTTAGCTACATAATCACTACTTTGACTTTTCAAATTGAATTTAACTTTAGCTACTTTATTAAACTCAGTATCTACAGGCCCTGGATTTAAGCATCCCACATATACATTACTTTTTGTTTTTTTCAATTCATAATTAATTGCAGTTGTTAAATTATGAACATATGCTTTTGTTGCATAATATGTAGCCATTAAAGGCCCAGGTTCAAATGCAGCAATGGACGCAACATTTAAAATATAACCTTTATTCTTTTTTACAAAATCTTTTAGAAATAATTTAGTTAAAGTATGTACTGCTTTAATATTTATATCAATCATATCAAGCTCTCTATCTAAATTTGTATCTTTAAAATCTCCAATAAGCCCAAATCCTGCTGCATTAATAATTATATCAATATCCTCATTCTTAACTTTATTATATAATTTGTGACAATTAAAAGTTGTCGAAATATCTATTGAGTATATATCTACATTTACATTAACACTTTCTTTAATAGATTCCATTTTATTTTTTCTTCGAGCAACTAATATTAAATCATATCCCATATCAGCGAGAAAATATGCAAAACTTCTACCTATACCGCTAGATGCTCCTGTAATTAAAGCCCTCATTTTATCACCTAATAGAATTATATATTAAATATATTAATTTTACAAGAAAAACAGTTTTAATTATTATTTAAAACTGCCCTTGATTTTGTTCTAATTCTTTGTATTGCATTATCAATAGATTTTATATCTTTATCTAGTATATCTGCAATCTCTTTATATTTAAACCCAGATATCATTAATTCAAATACTTGATATTCAAAACTAGTAAGTTTATTTTTTATTTTATTTTCAATTAATTCTTCTTCACTTTTATTAATCATTATATCAAGTGGATCACTATCATCTTTAAGTATTTTATCAATTATTAAATCCGGATTATCATATGATACTGATTCATTTAATATTTGATGTTTTTTTCTATTTGCAGAAATTAAAAAACTAATAAGATTACGTTCTACACAAGTTTTAGCGTATGTATAAAATGATGTATCTTTTTGATCTTTAAAAGTATTTATAGCATTAGTAAGTCCAACCATTCCTTCTTGAATCAAATCAACTTTATCAATGCCACAATTACTTGCATAATTATACATTTTACTTGCCAGCGAGGTTACTAAAGGATAATACTTTTTTAGTATTATATCATTTGCTTCTTCTATATTTTCAGAAATATAGCTAAGTAATTCATAATCATTAAAGTCATTATATTCCATTAATCTCTCCTGTTTTTTACAGCTTCAAATAAAATTATTCCAGTAGCTACTGATGCATTTAAACTATTAACATCCCCTAGCATATTTATGGTTGCAATAAAGTCACAATTTTCACGCACTAATCTGCTCATACCAGATCCTTCATTGCCACATATAATACAAGTATTTCCTTTATAATCAATTTTATCGTAATCTGTACCTTCCATATCAGTTCCAACTACCCAAAAGCCTTGTTTTTTTAGATATTTAATAGCATTTACTAAATTGTTAACTTTTGCTATTTTCATATTAAATAAAGTCCCTACACTTGTTTTTATAACTGTAGAATTAATACTTACTGATCTATCTTCAGGAATAATTATTAAATCAACTCCTGCTGCCTCACAAGTTCTAATAATTGCGCCAAAATTATGAGGATCTTCTATATGATCAAGCATAACAACAAGTGAATTATTAAACTCAAAACTTTTAATATCAGTATATTTGTAATCTTCAATTTCAAGTGCAATACCTTGATGTAATCCTTTAAATTTTCTATCCATATCATTTTTTCTCATTGTAATTAAATTATAATTTTTTAATTTATCAAAAAAATCGCAATTAAAATTTTCTTGCAGGTAAACTTTATTTATTTTAATATTTTTATTAATTACTTCTAAAGCTACATTTTTCCCATATACTAACATATTTACCTCTTTATTTCTTTCTATTATTAATTGATTCAACTATTTTTTTAATATTATTATAATTGATATTAGTTACCTCAGTATCATCATCTAAACTTTTTCTTATCATACTATATTCTTTTAAAACTTCATCTAAGTTTGGCATTATACTAATTACAATATCTTTATAAAATGGATCTTCATAGTATTTTTTTAATCTTTTAATAGATACATCTAAATACATAATTATACTACATTCTTCTAAATTAATATGATATTTTATACACTCAATTTTTTCTATATTGGATAAAACATCACCTATTATTACTTCATCATCAAAAGTAATTTCTTTTGTAATTGATTTAGATAAATATTCTCTTGCTTCATTAACATCCTTAGTTTTTAATCTTTGTTCAAGTAATTTTGGATATGCAGCATATATTAATATATTATCATTATACTCTTTATTATATTTATCAATTGTATCTAATACTTTTTCTAAAAACTTATATTGAGCTAAACTTAATAATCTATTCTCTGGCATATATATGGCTATTTCATGTCCTAATGATGCAACATATACATTATTATCTCTTATAGCTTTCATACCCTCTTTTTGATCATTTGGATGAATAGTATTTTCAATATCTATATATAGTTCATGATGATATCTTTTATCGTTTAAATCTTTTTGAACATAAAAAACATATTGTTTATCTGTTATTACCATAACTCCTCTAACAGATTTATCACGACAATACCTTAAATATTCATAAAAATTCATATTAAAATCCTCTTTATTCATTTTTACCTCTCAAATATATAATCCATTATATCATCAATTCTACTTTTTTTATCATTTAAATATAAATAACCTATTAAAGCTTCTAATCCTGTTGCATTTTTATAAGTAATAATACTAGAATATTTTGGTTTGTGGTTGTTTTTATGATTTCTAGCACGTTTTACAATATCTAATTCTGCTTCAGTTAAAATATTATTATCTATAAGATTAAGTAAAAATTCCTCTTGTGCTTTCGCACTAACATATTTCACTGCTTCCTTTTGTAAATCATTTACTTTACCGATATTTTTATTTACTAAATAAGCTCTTACATAAAGTTCATAAACACTATCTCCAAGATAAGCTAATACTAATGAGTTCATATTACACTCCATATCTATCAAATGTTATTTCTTTAATATATCCATTTTTAATATCATTTAAAACAACATTAAACACTTTATCATAATCGATTTCTCCACCCTTTACTAAGCATCCACGTTTTTTTCCTATTGTATCTAAAGCTTCTACAAAATCATCGTACTTATCTATTTTATACCTTTCTTGCAATTTTTCTGGATATAAATTATAAAGGGTCTTTAAAATATATTCTACTACTTGATTTATTGGTAATACTTCTTCTTTTATTGCTGTAAAAGAAGCTAAATTAAAAGCAATATCATCTTCAAATTTAGGCCATAGAATTCCAGGCGAATCTAAAAGTTCTATATCATTATCTACTCTAATCCAATCTAAATTTTTTGTAACTCCTGGCTTATTACCTGTATTAACAATTTTTCTACCTACCAATCTGTTTATTAAAGTACTTTTCCCAACATTTGGAACACCTACAACAAGAACCCTGATTTTTCTATCTGTTTTCATGCTTTTTTCTTTCATTTTATCAAATTCTAAAGTCATTAATTCTTTTGTCTTACTTATTAAATAATTTAATTTTTTATCAAGAGTTAAATTAGTTTTTACAACTGTATATCCCTTATTTTCATAGTATTTAATCCACTTATCAGTTTCTATTTTGTCACATAAATCATATTTATTAAAAATAAGTATTCTTTTCTTATTTCCAATATAATTATCTATATCTATTATCTTAGATGATTTTGGTATTCTTGAATCAATAACTTCATATACAACATCTATTAAATTTATGTTTTCGCGAATTAATCTTTTTGTTTTTGCCATGTGTCCCGGATACCAATTGATTTGGCTCTTTTGAAACACCTTTTCATTATCTTGATTATTCATTAGAAATCACTTCCTTTTTTCTATAACATTATATCATAATTATTAAATAGAATTTATATCTTCCTTAAAATTAATCTCAACACTTTTATCTTCATGAATAAAAATATTTTCAATATATTTTACAATTCTATTTCTTGTTAACTTTTTTATTTCTTTGTTTTCTACTCTTTTTAAATTCATTTGTTTTAATATCTCATCGTATAATTTATTTTTTTCTATAGAATGATTAGTGCAAAGGCCATTTGTTATATAACTTTTACAATAATAGTAATCTTTATTTTTTCCTTTCTTTATATACATTGACTCACCACAATCCTTGCATTTAAAATAACCAGATAAAATATCTTCTCCATTACTAGTTTTATTTCTTTTAGGTGCTTTTAATAATTCTTGAACCTTATTAAAAGTATCTTTATCAATAATTGCTTTATGATGATTTTCAGTTATCGTCCATTCTGATTCATCATTTAATACTTGATTATGATTTCTATAACTTATATTTCTATATTTATTTTGTATTAAAGTTCCTATATAAGTTTCATTTTTTAAGATTCTATCAACCATTTTAGCTTTCCACTCTCTTGTATTACTTTGTTTAGATTTACCTATATTATTTTCAAATTTATAAGTTGCAGGATTTGGTATATTATTTTCATTTAAATACTCTGCTATTTCTATTTTTGATTTACCAGACAAATACATTTTAAATATATTTCTTATATTGTCTGCTGCTACTTCATCAATTATAAAATAATGATAATCCTTAGGATCTTTTCTATAGCCATATGGTACTGATGAACCCACATGTAATCCTTTTTTCTTATTAATATCAAAAGAATTTTTTACCTTCTTTGAGGTTTCATATGCAATGTAATCATTCATTAGATTTGTAATTGGAATATCAATTCTTTCCATAATATTTTTGGTTTTTAAACTATCATAATTATCATTAATAGAAAATACTCTTACATTAAGTGATGGAAAAATATCTTCAATATATTTATTAACCTCTATATGATTACGACCAAGTCTAGATAAATCTTTAACCATTATCATATTAATTTTACCTTGTGTTATGTCATCTAATAATCTATTAAATCCTGGTCTATCTAGAGATGTACCACTATAACCATTATCAACATAGAACTCTTTTAATTCACAATCTAATTCAATATTAGCAATTATTTTAATTAAGTCTATTTGTCTTTGAATACTATCTGATTCACTATAATCATCATCTCGTGATAATCTAACATAACCACCAACTTTATACTTAGACATATGAATCACTCCTTTCTATATTATAACATAGAAAAACAGGATTTTACTCCTGTATATATATCGCAATATCTTAATATTGCGATGGTTATTATTTATTATTTGAACAGTATTCAAATAGTTCTTCATGTGTATATTATTTATTTTTTACAATATTGAACTTATCACCACATTTAATAACATCATAAAATGGTGTGTCATAATAAAGAAGTTCTTCATCTCCGCCAAGATACATTGATGTTTCTCTAAACATAGGTGCAACATTATTTCTTTTAACATTAATATAATCTGTAAAAAATAATATACCTAATGTCCCTAAAAAAATTAATAATATCAATAATAGTCTTTTCCACATCTTCATTTTATTAGTTAATTTTGAAATGCCAATTACAAATATTACAACTCCAAAAACTGAATAAATTGAACCCCAACTACTTTCACTTGGAAATATCATAATAGCTGACATTGATATAAATAAACCAAATATAACTAATAATATCCCTATTACATTGCTATATTTATTTATTCTTTTAGTTGAATAATCAATTGTATTAACAATATTTTCTTCAAATCTCTCTTGATATTTATCTTTACTTATCTTTTCGCCACTCAATAAATCATTAATAGTTATTCCCAACACATCACACAATGGTTTAAATAGCGACAAATCGGGCATATTTCTACCATTTTCCCAATTGCCGATTGATTTATCTGTAACACCTAATTTTTCTGCCAAATCTGATTGTGTCATTTTTTTATCTTTACGACACTTTGCTATAAACTTTCCAATTTTTTCTTGATTCATAATCTTTCTCCCTTCACACTAAAATCATATAACTATAAAAATTAATTTAACAGGAAATGATTCTAGGGTTTGCAAAATTAGTAAATAAGAAATTAAATTTCTACATATATTTTACCATAGAAAAAGTAGATTCTTACATCTACTTTGTTATTTCGTAACTTCTTAATCTTCCGATTACTTGTTTTTTATATTTTTTTATGCCAGCAACCTATAGTATCTTCAGTTTCAAAGCCGGCATTTCTATATACATTTACTCTCCAATCAAATGAGTTAATATATGCATTTTCAATCCCCATCTCTTTAAGCCTATTCATAACACCATGTAACATTTGTTTAGCAAAACCTTTATGTCTATATTTTTCTCTTGTGCTTAATGGTTCAACAAAAGCTGTACTTGTTTCTCTATCAACATAACAAAAACAATAAGAACAAATATCACCATCATCTGTTACTATTAGACTTTCAAAACTATCTTTATAGAATTGTGAATTTTTCCTTCCTTGGTAAGATAAAAATCCTTCCCTTGGTTTAACTGTTAAATCACCATTATCATCTTCCGGATGAAAACCATAATGACATGCTGTACATTTCATAATCTCATTTAAATTATCACCAAAAACTTGTTTATATCCTTCAGGTAGTTCAATAGTATAGTTTGTTTCTAATGGATGTTGAACATTATCATAGTCGCCTTCATTATCTCTAGTATATCCTCTTCTTAGTAATTCTTCTTGTTGATTCTTAATACTATCATGCGATACTACTAAGAATTTTATTGTACCATCTGCTTCTTTTTCAAATAATGGCTTTAATTCTTTTTCTCCCAAATCTAACATTTCACTAAAAATATACTCATATCCTTTTTTTATACAAGTATTAAAAGAATCTCCATCTGGAACAACAAGACCAATTATATTACTATCATCATCTTCGAATATATATGTGTAATCCGCACTTTTTTCTTGTCCTCTTTCATCATGATATAAAACATCAATTCTATAAATTAGATCATCGAATCTTTGAGGCAACCAAGAAACCATGTTTTTATTCTCTTTATAATTTTCTCTTAAAAAATTAATTACTCTATCATAGTCTTCTTTCTTATTAAATTTCTTAATTTTCATCTGTTATCACTTCCTGTTACCATTATATCATATATTTTTAAATTTTAATTACATCGCAATATTACTATTTTGCGAATTATTAATCATAATATTTTATCACACAAAAAACACATATAAAATGTGTTTAAAAATAAGTGTCAGAGTGTTACAAGTCAGTACCCTAATTCCTCTCAAAAACGAGCATATTTTAACCTGTTTTTTTAATAATTTCTTATTTTTTTATTAAAACTTGCAAGATCTCATTTGCTAAAAAGTCCCATTTTATAAGGGTTCCCTTGATGTACAGTATAAATACAAGGCAAGCAGTTAATATTAGTTTTATTTTCATTCATCCCACTCAACTCCTTTTACTTTAGTTTTTTACTTAACGTCTTTACAATAATTTCTCTATATTCATCATCAAATCTAACAAATTCATCAGAATAGAATAGCTTTTTAAAATCGTCAAAAGATAACCATTTAACTTCAGCTACTTCCTCTGGTTGTAACTTAAATTCTTCAACTTTTAAATTGAGATATAACAAATATACTTGTGCAATTTCATAAGATGAATCTGCTATGTATTCACAGATAAATTCATAATCATCTTTCTTAGTCTGAACTCCTAATTCTTCATATGTTTCTCTTATAGCACCTTCTATTATCGTTTCACCAGCATCTACATGTCCAGCACTTGGCATATCCCATTTATTAGGATGATTTTTCTTACATGCCGCTCTTTTTTGAACTAGAATCTCATTGTTATCATTTATAATCCATATCCAAACAGGTTTATGATATACTCCTGGATTTTCACTATGGCAAAATGATTTTGGCTTTGTACCTAAATATTCACCATCTCGTGTAAATACATCAAATATTTCTTCCATTATTCTAAACATTCCTTTCCACTTCACTACGTTCGTTTAAGCCACAAACCGCAATAAAAATATATATATTAATTCTTCTTTCTTTGTTATAATAGTAAATCGTTATCAGGT
>CAMKGA010000009.1 GCA_946412015.1 uncultured Caryophanales bacterium | reverse complement strand
TAGACATCAAAAAAGAGATACTATTATTAATATCTCTTAAGTTAATAACATTGGTCAAACGACTGTTATTTCTTAAGTGGGGCGGATATAGGGATTCGAACCCTAGCATAATGGAACCACAATCCACCGTGTTAACCCCTTCACCATATCCGCCATGTCAACTGACAATATAAAATATACCATAAATTGATACAACTGTCAATTAAATTAAGAAAGTTTTAATAAAAAATACCAATTATAAATAATTTGTGTTAAAATATATTTAGGGTGGTTATATGGCAAGAAAAGAGGTAACTGAAAAAGAAGTCAAAGCTAAAGCTAAAAAAGAAATCAAAAAAATTGATATTGATAAAGATAAGATAATGCAAGAGATAAAAAATGAACTTACTATCAAATTAAAAGAGCAAGTTACTAAAGAATTAATTGATGATATAAAAAAAGATGTTAGTATTCTTGTTAAGGAAGATGTAAAAAATGATCTTACTAAGGAATTGAATCGTGAAATGAAAAAAGAAAATAGAAGAATTTTACGAGGAAAAAGAGGAAAGATATTTAGAAGAGATATAGTAATTATTATTTTGCTTTTAATAATTGGTTATTTACTTTATTATATGTATAATCATAATTATGTTAGTCTAAGTATTAGTAGTAATATGAATAATAATACTATTGTAAATGATAAAAAAGTTGTAAGTAGTAAAGAGGATTATGATTATTTGCTTAACTTAGTAAATGTAAAACTTCCAATTGATAATACTAATAGTTTATATCTTTATAATAATAATTATAAAGAAAAAGATATTAATGATTCGATTAGACTTACAATGGCTTTTAATTCTGTTAACAAAGATGAGTTTACTAAAGAAGAATTAATTAATGCATATATAAAAACATTTGGTAGTAGTGATAATTACAAGGATGCGTCTTTTGATTATGAGTGTAAACATTTTAAATATGATAATAGTAATGACTCTTATATACTTACCTCAAACGATTGTAGTATTGAATCTTCTAAAGAAATTGTAGAAAATATAATTAGTACTGATGTAAAAAAAGATAAAATTATTATGACAACGGTAGTAGGTATTTATGATAATTCAAATAAATCTCTTTACAATTATAAGAATATATATGAACCAGTTGCTAGTAATGTTGGAAGTAATTTTGATATTAAAAAGTATCAAAATAAGTTAAATAGTTATAAGTATACATTTAAAATTGAAGATGATAAATATTATTTTTATAGTATAGAAAAATAGGTGATAATATGAATGGAAAAGTAAAAATGATAGTATTAATATCTTTAGGAGTTTTGGTTGCACTAGGTTTAACAATAGCTACGCAATTATTTTTAAGAAGCACAGCTAAAAAAGTAAAAAATAGTATTAAAACAACATGGGATAATGTTTATTATGATTATATAAAAGAAATAAAAGAATTAGGTAGTAGTAAGGCAAAATTACCAGAGAATATGAAAAATGGAAAAATTTCCTTTTATGAGGTAGATGGTATTGAATATCCTATTATGAATATTAAATATGAATCTGATAATAAAGATTATTCTAATATATATTATATTAATAAAGATTCTAATGATGTAGGTGTTATAGTATATGAGAATACTGATATAGAAATGCTTTATAATAAAGAAAATAAAGATTATGAGTATTATACACATACTATAAATAATAATGTAGATACATATAAATCATTAAAAGATCAAATTAATAAAGAGTTAGGAAAAACAGATGATGTTAAACAGTATAAATTTGATAGTAGTGATAAAAATAGTTTTAAAGAAAAGTTTGACGAGGTTTTCAAAAAGATAGAAAATAAAGTTCAAGAATATGATTTTGATCTTAATTTTGATTTAAAAAAGATAAAAAATATGTTTACTAAGTATTCAAAACAGTTAACAAAAATAACTAAACAAATTACTAGTGAAATAGAAAAAATGATTGAAAATAATGAGTTTGATACAAATAATATTGATAGTGCTATAAATGCTGTAGAAAGTAAAGCAAACGAAATTGAAAAAATTATAGATAACAAAGCAGATGAAATTATAAATAGTGTTAACGATATTACTACTAATAATGATTCTATAAGTGTTGGTTCTTATAATATTAAGTATGGAACTTATGTGGGGGCTGATGCTAGTGAAGGAATTAATCTTGTATTGGAAAAAGATGGAAAATGTACATATGATAATAAACCATGTACTTATCAAGTAGGAAAATTTGATTTTGCACAAGATGAATCTACTAAAGGTAGTTATAAAGATTGTTTAATTATAACTAGTGATTATACTTATCACCTCTACCCATATAATAATTCTACACTAGGAGACGGTGACATTAATAGTTATACATATAGTGGTTAAAAAGAAATTTTTGCCATTTTCTTTTTTTGCTTTCAACGCGAACAAAAGTACGATATAATAAGTAAGGTGGTTATATGAATAAAATATATATGTGTATAGATTTAAAAAGTTTTTATGCATCGGTTGAATGTAGAGAAAGAAATCTAGATCCTATAAAAACTAATTTAGTTGTTGCAGATAATAGTAGGACAGAAAAGACAATTTGCCTAGCAGTAAGTCCTTCATTAAAAGAATATGGTCTTAAGGGAAGAGCTAGATTGTTTGAAGTTGTAAAGAAAGTTAAAGATATTAATGATAAAAGAAAAAAAGATTGTAATTATAAGTTTAAGGGTAATTCTTATAACATAGATGAAATAAAAAATAATAAGTATTTAGAATTTGGCTTTATAATTGCAAAACCTAGAATGAAATTATATATGCAATATAGTAAAAATATATATAATATTTATTTAAAATATTTATCTAAAGATGATATATTTTCATATTCTATAGATGAGGTTTTCTGTGATATAACTAGTTATTTAAAATATTATAATGTAAATGCTTTAGAATTTGCTACTATGGTTATTAAAAGTATATATGATGAAACAGGTATTACTGCAACAGCAGGAATAGGTACTAATTTGTATTTAGCTAAAGTTGCGATGGATATTGAATCTAAACATACAAAGCCTAATAGTGATGGTGTAAGAATAGCTTATTTAGATATATTAAGTTATCGTAAAAAATTATGGAATCATATGCCACTTACAGATTTTTGGAGAGTAGGAAATGGGTATAAGAAAAAATTAGAATCTAATAATATGTATACTATGGGAGATATTGCTAGGGTATCTATAGAAAATGAGGATTTATTATATAAATTATTTGGTGTGAATGCAGAGTTATTAATAGATCATGCTTGGGGGTATGAGCCTTGTACTATTAAAGATATAAAGTCTTATAAACCAGAAAGTAATAGTATTTCAAAAGGACAAGTATTACACTCTCCATATACTTTTGAAAAAGCACAAATAGTATTTTTAGAAATGTTAGAAGATTTATCATTAGAATTAGTATCTAAAGATTTGGTTTTAGAAAAGCTTGTTATAACTATTATGTATGATATTGAAAATATTAGTAATCCTAAATTATTTAAATATTGTGACGAAGTAAAAAAAGATTATTATGGTAGAATAGTTCCTAAAAGCGCTCATGGAACTATTACATTTAAAGTAAAAACTTCATCAACAAAAAAAATTCAAGAATATGGATTAGAGTTATATAAGAAAATAGTTAATCCTAATTTATTAATAAGAAGAATGTATATTTATTGTGTAAATGTTGTTTCTTGTGAAATTGCAAATAAAGAAATTCATTACGAACAATTTAATTTGTTTGATGATTATACATCCTGGGATAAAGATAAGATAAATGAAAATAAGAATCTTAAAGAAGAGGAAAAAATACAAAAAACTATGCTTAATATAAAAAATAAATATGGTAAAAATTCAATTCTAAAATTAGTAGATTTATCTGATGGTGCTACTATGATAAGTAGAAATAATCAAATAGGAGGGCATAATGCATAATGATTATTCTGATATAATAAATATTAATTATGAAATATCTAGTAGACATCCTAGAATGTCTATACAAAATAGAGCTTCTCAGTTTGCACCTTTTAATGCATTAACTGGCTATAGTGATTTAATTGATGAGGCGTCTAAAATAAGAGATAAAAAAATAGAGTTATATAAGGATTTAGAAGATAATATTAATGATAAATTAATATATATTATTGATAATATAAAAGATAGTATTAATATTATAGTAACTTATTATGATAATAAAAATATGAAATATATAAAGAAAAAATGCATCGTAAAAAAAGTAGATACAATTTATAATTTTATTAAATTAGATGATAATACTAAAATTAGTTTATTTGATATTATAAATATTGAATTAAATTAATATTTGTGTTAATATATTTCCTGATTGTGGGGGATTAATATGTTAAAATTAGTAATTAATTATGATATGATTAGTAGAATAAATGAGGCCAATGGTAAATATAAACTTATAAGATGTTATAAAAGAAATTATTTTACAGGTATGCTTGCAACAGGAAATGTTATTGCAGATATAATTACTTTATGTAACGGTGCTAGTAAGCCATCAAAAAATATTAGTAATACTATATTCTGGTTAACATGGTATTTTGGAGTAGTTCCTTTAATACATTATGGTGTTGAATCAATTAAGAAAAAACATAACTGTAATACATATAAGGATGATGCTATAGATGATTTAAAAAAATTAGCTCAGCAATTAAGAAATCAAAACATTGATACTACTTATGAAAATTTATTAGCATCAGAAGTATATCATAGAAAATATAAACTTGATATGGAAGGTGCACCTGGAATAATAAGAGAAAGATATATAAATATTCCAACATATGATTATAACGGGTTAGAAACTACTACTTCTATATTAGAAGAGCATAAAATTGGTAGTAGAAAATATGTATTAACACTAGGCTCACCTAAAAAAAGAACTGTGTTAAAGCCTGCTTTTGGTATGTAATATAATTAATATAAAACTTATGTATAAAGATATTAGTATATTTATAGGTGAATCTACAAATGTTAATATAAGTGATAATTATAAAGATTTTGCATATTTTCTAGGAATTGAGTTTAATGATAGAAATTATGAACTATTATTTGATGGATGCAATGGTCTTCCTGGTTTAGTTTATCATAATATAAAAGATAAAATGAAAACTGTAATGTATTATAATGATATTTATAAAATGCCAAAATTAGATGGAATAGTTCGTGCATATAATAAACAGAGTGATGTTACTCATGCTTTTATTAATAACTGTGATGCAATGATTTTTATGAAAGGTGGCATGGGAACTTTGAGTGAAATATCTCATGCTATAGATACCAAAAAGAATAAAGAACATGATAAACCAATAGTTATTATTAATATAAATCATGAATGGGATGAACTTATTAATTTATTAAAAACTTATGATATTTCTGATTTATACTATGTTACTGATAATGTTATAGATTGTCTAAATTATATTGAAAAGAATATTTATAACATTAATTCAAATTTTTATGATTTATATATTAAAAATGATTTTACAAAAAGAAAAGAAGCTATTATTATAAATGATTGTAGTATAAAAAAATAGTTTTATAATATCACTTAGGAAATAATAATCCTAAGTTTTTTTAACAAAATTAGTAAAATACTTTAAAAATATTTTTTTTTAATATATAATAGATATGTGTACTTGGAGGAATTATGGATATAGAATTTGCTAGTGTGAAAGAATTATATGAAAGACTTACTCCAGCTTTGCGTACTAAAGAGCTTGAGTTAAAAAGAAATGGTATTAATTATATAAAAAAAGAAGATATATGGAATTATTTAAAGGGTGTGAAGTGGAAGGATGCAAGTAATCTTTTACTTCACCAAATGGTTGATGATATATTAAATATCGACTATGTTTTACTTAAAAATTATGTAGAAGATAATATGAAAGAATATAAAGTTGAACCAAATTTACAAAGTGAGGGATTTTATGAATGATAAGAAAATGAATAAAAAGGTTAGTATATTTACAAGTATATTTATTACAATAGTTCTTTTAGTTGTTTCTGTTGTAAGCTTATTTCCTCTTTTAAAGAATATTAATTTTGGACTTGATTTAGCCGGAGGATTTGAGGTTTTATATAAAGTTGAGAGTCTAGATGGTAAGAAAGTTACATCTGATATGGTTAATAGTACATATAAAATAATTGAAAAAAGGGTTAATTCTCTAGGGGTATCAGAGCCAGTTATAACTGTTGAGGGTAATAACATTCGTGTACAACTTGCAGGAATTAAAAACGCAGATGAAGCTCGTAATACAATCAGTCAAGTTGGATCTTTAACATTTAGAGATACTGATAATAACTTGCTTATGACAAGTGATGTTTTAGAAAGTGGTAAAGCAAGTGTTGCAACTAATCAAAAAACAGGTGCTTATGAAATATCTTTACAAATAAAAGATAAAGATACATTTTATAAAGTTACTAAAAAGATAAGTGAACAAGAAGATAATTATATTACTATTTGGCTTGATTATGAAGAAGGAGTAGATTCTTATTATCATGATAATAATGGTAATAAAACACGTGAAGCGTGTGGAGATTTAAAGAATTCTCACTGTCTTTCTGCCGCTACTGTATCGCAAGGATTTGCTAGCGATGTTGTAATTCAAGGTAATTTTTCTAGAAGTGAAGCACAAAGTTTAGTTGATTTAATCAATAGTGGTTCTATGCCTACTAAACTAGAAGAGATATCTTCTCGTAGTGTAACTGCTTCATTTGGAGCTGATTCACTTGATAAAACACTAGTTGCAAGTATTGTTGGTATTGCTGCAATTATTGTTTTGATGATATTACTTTACAAATTAAGTGGTTTTATTGCTAGTGTAGGTATTATGGGATATACTGCTCTTACTATATTAATATTTAATTTAGTAGGTGGTAAGTTAACACTACAAGGAATTGCTGCTTTAGTTATTGGAATTGGTATGGCTGTTGATTCATCTGTTATAAGTTTTTCTAGAATTAAGGAAGAATTAAAAAAAGGTTCTGGATTAACAACAGCATTTAAAGTAGGAACTAAGCAATCAATAATGTCAATTGTTGATGCTAACCTTACAACATTACTTGCTGCAATTATATTATTTATTTTTGGAGAAAGCAGTGTTAAAGGTTTTGCAACTATGCTTATTATAAGTATTGTAGTAACATTTATAGTAATGGTATTTATTTTAAGATTTTTATTAAGTTTATTTGTAAGAAGTGATAAGTTTAATAATCATAGATTCTTATTTATTGGGTATAGAAATAAAGAAAATAAGAAAAAAGGATTTACATTTGACTTTATAAAATATCGTAAGGTAGTATTTGTACTTGTTAGTTTATTAATTGTTGCGGGAGGTATATTTACATATACTAAAGGACTTAATTTAGGTGTTGATTTTAAAGGTGGATCATCAATTACTATAACTGCTGATAAAATTAATAAGAATAGTATTTCAAAGGATATTAAAAAACTAAATTATAAAGTTGATTCTATAGAACAGATTAATGATGAGACAGTATATGTTACTATTCAAGATGTATTAAGTAATGAAAAAACTAAATCAACGGAAGAATATTTTAATAATAAATATAGTGCAACTACTAGTGTTGGTACAGTATCAAATGTAGTTAAAAGGGATTTAACTATGAATGCTATAAAAGCACTAATAATTGCAATTATTGGAATAATTATTTATATATCTATTAGATTTAAGTTTAGTTATGCAATTTCAAGTATTGTTGCACTTATTCACGATAGTGTACTTGTATTAATTCTATTTGCATTCTTGCATTTAGAAATTAGTAGTATATTTATTGCTGCTATACTTGCAATTATAGGATATTCTATTAATAATACGATTGTTGTATTTGATAGAGTTAGAGAGAACAAGAAAAAATTATATAATAATACTATTAATAAAAAAGAAGATTTAGAAGATATTATTAATACTAGTTTAAATCAAACTGTAGTTCGTTGTATTATAACTACAATTACAACTATGTTACCAGTATTATCATTAATATTCTTAGGCTCATATGAAATTTTGAACTTTAATCTTGCTTTATTATTTGGACTTATCGTAGGAACTTTCTCGTCACTTTTCTTAGCGCCATCTATATGGTATATGCTTGAAAAAAGAAAAATAGATAAACCTAAAAAGAGAAAATGGTATGAAGAAGATCCAAAAAAGAAGAAAAAAGAACCAGAAGAATTAAAAATAAAAGGCGTTAATTGTTAACGCCTTTTTTTAAAACATATGTGTATTAATCATTATTCCTATAATTGAATTTAAAACTGATACCGAAAGACCAATAATGCTTAATACTAATCCAGGTGTAGTATTTGCTTCATCTTTATGTTTTACATTTAATACTATTCCAATAATTCCAAGAACCCAACCACTTATTGCGATTAAAAGCCCACATGGAATAGATAGTATTCCAAGTACTAATCCAGTATTATATTTCTTTTCCATAAATCCTCCTTTTTAAAATTATATCATTTAATTAGTACTAAAAAAAGATAAAATTAAAAAAAATAAAAAATAAAAAAGGGAAAGTGCCTACTTATGTCGAATAATATAGGTAGGAGGGAAGAGATGAAAAAAATTATATTTATTATTTTATTAAGCATTATTGGAATTATTAATGTTAAAGCAAGTGATATTATTGATACATTTTATTATGATACTAAGGTAGAGAATATGTATATTACTAAAGTAAAAGATGGAGTATCTAAAAATGGTGCGCCTTTCTTACTACATAAAAGTGATGGTAATCTTGTTTACTGTATAGAACCATTTTTATATCTTGACAGTGGTAATTATTATGGATATAAAGAGTTTAGTAATATATTTAATATTAGTGAATCAGCTATTGAAAAGATGAATTTAATTGCTCATTATGGATATGGATATTCTAATCATACTGATTTAAAGTGGTATGGTATTACTCAATACTTAATTTGGAATGAACTTAATTTAGACGATTTATATTTTACTGATTCTTATTATGGTAATAGAACTGTTGCATATGTATCTGAGATTGATGAGATGAATAATTTAATTAATAACCATTATTTACTACCTAGTTTTGATAAAGTTATTAATATAGAAGAAGATAAATATGTAGAGATTAATGATAATAATAATGTTTTACAAAACTATTATTTTGAAACTGATAATCCTAGTATTAAAGTAGATAATAATAAACTTATTTTTGATTCTTTAAAAGAAGGAGAATACAATATATCTTTTACAAAGAAAGAAAATAAAGAACACTATATGCTTTATTATAATGAGAATGGTCAAAATTTACTTTTACCGGGTAAGATTAATGATGTACAACTAAATATAAAAGTAGTTGTAAAGGGAGGTATAGTAAATTTAAAAAAACATGATATAAAAAATGATGCTGCACTAAATAATTTAACTTTTAAAGATACAGTTTATGGAGTTTATGATTTGAATGATAATTTAATTAAAGAAATTATATTAGATGATACCGGCATTTCAAATTTTAAATTAGATTTTGGTTCATATTACATAAAAGAGATAAAAGCGCCCGTTGGATATTTATTAGATTTAGATAAGCATTATTTTGATATTAGTTTTGATAATTCAGAAATTACATTAGATTTATATGATGAGGTTATATCAAAAAAAATTATAATTAAAAAATTTTTTGGTAATAGTGATACTTTGATATACATGCCTGAGGAAGGGGCTACATTTGAAATATATGATTCTTTTAATAATTTAGTTGGAACATATAAAACAGATAAAAATGGGATGATTGAGGTAATACTTTCATATGGTAGTTATAAATTACATCAAGTAAGTGGCCTTGATAATTATACTATGTCTAATGATTATAATTTTGATGTTACTGATACTACTGATTATGAAATAAAATTATATGATAATGAAATACCAATTAGTGTTCCAGATACATATAAAGATGAGATAGATTATTTTGGTGCTATTAGTGTTTTATTAGTGTTATTTATTTTTAATCTAGGTGTATATGCATATAGGAAAAATATTAATTATATTTAGTTTTATAAGCATAATAACTACAATTATATTTTTATCTAAATCTGTATATAGTGATTATATTGAAATAACAAAATATGATGATGTTTATAATTATATAAATAATACAAAAAAGACTAATCTAGATGGTGTTTTAGAAATACCTTCTATTAATCTTAAAGTAGGAATAGTAGATAATGTAGATAAAGGATTAGTATTTGTAAATGACAGATTAATAGCAGGCCATAGTGGCAACTGTAAAGTATGTTATTTTGATGATTTAGATAAACTTGAACTTGGAGATAATGTTTACTTATATAAAGATAAAGAGACTGAATATAAAGTAGATAGTATTAAAGAAGTAGATAAGAATAGAGTATATATAAATGGAGATTTAAATCTAATTACTTGTAATAAACATGATAAAGATAGAAGATTGATAATAAGCTTAATAAAAATAAAAAGTATATAACTGTCTTAAGACAGTTTTTTTATTGAAAAAACAAGGTAAATATGTTAATATAGACGCATTTAGGGGAGATAATATGGAGAAGGAAAAAGTAGAAAAAATAATTAAGAAAATGACTAAAGATATTGATAAAAATATAACGCTTATAGAATCTGAATTTAAAAATATGGAATATGTAGATTATGAGAATCAGTCATTACTTCATATATTTGTATCAGAACTTTATGATAATAATAAGTGTATGCTTGCAATAGAATCTCTTTTAAAAGCAGGCTTAAATCCTAATTTATGTGATGATTTTTCATATAACTTTATTCAAAATGCTCTTTATACAGGTTATAATGAAACATTTATTTTAAATATAATAAAGCTAGCTTTAAAAAATGGACTTGATGTTAATCATCAAGATAGTGATTTAGATACTATTGTTCATACTGCAATATATAGTGATAATTATCACGGTAAAATAATAAATATTTATAAACTTTTATGTGATAATGGATTTGATTCAAATATTACTGATCATTTGGGAAAAAATATACTAGAGACAATGATTAAAGAAAATAAATTTTCTAAAAATGATATATTAGAATTTGAAAATGAATATAAAAAACAAATGAATAGTATTAGTGATGATATTAAAGCAAAAAGAAAAAAAGTTAATACATTAACAGATAAAGAAATTAGTGAAATAGAAAAATATGGTACTCTTTTAAATAATAAAGAATATATAAATACACCAGCAATAGGTAGAGATAACGAAATGAAAAAAATAATAGTAACGCTTGCTTTAGAAAAATCAACACCTATTATTGTAGGAGAATCTGGTGTTGGAAAAACGGCTTTAGTTGATCAACTAGTGTATATGATAAAAACAGATAATGTACCTAGTTTTTTAAATAATCAACTAATATTAGAAATGGACCCTGCAAGTATTGTTGCGGGTTGTAAATATGTTGGAACTTTTGAAGAAAAAATGAATAGTGTTATTAATATTTGCAAAAAATATAATATTATTTTATTTATTGATGAGGTACATACTATTTTTGGTGTTGGCTCAGCAGAAGGTAAAAATAATGATATGGCATCGATATTAAAAAGACAAATAGATAGAAATAATTTAAAAGTAATAGGTACTACAACTAAAGAAGAGTATGAAAAGTATTTTTCTTCTAGTGCATTAAAAAGAAGATTTGAATATATTGAGGTTAAAGAACCAAGTCTAGATATTTTGTATCAAATTATTGATAAAGTAATATGTGATAATTGTAATAATACTGGATACTATTTTGAAAATGCTAATCTAAAAAGCGATATTATAAGAATAGTTATCGAAGCTACAAAAGAAAAACATAGAGTATATAATGATAAAATGAATAATCCTGCTCTTGCTATTTCAATTATTGATAAATCTTTTGCGTTTGCTAAATATTATGATAGTAGTTTTATTGATCAAACTCATTTTATAGAAAGTATAAGTTGTTGTGATAGAATATACGAATCTGTAAAAAATAATGCAATTTCAAAATTAGAAATGTTATCCACTAAAAAATATGAACAAGCAAGTAAAATATTAAAAATAGATTTTTATAAATCTAGAAAGAGGTAACTATGCCTGATATAGATGCAAATATATTAAATAGAATATTTAGACAATTACAAAGAGATACTGTTAAAACAAATGAAGCTTTCAAACAAGCGGAAGATTATATAAATTGTATAAAGTGTGATATAAAGGATTTTTCTCCACTAACATATTATTATATTATTTGTAAACTTGATGATTTTAAAAAAATGGATTTTATTAAAGAAAATTCAGATTATATAAAAATAAATGCTAAAGAAATTTTTAAAGAACATGGCTTAGATAATTATTCTATATCTTCTTATTTTACTTTTAATGTACTTAAGAAAATAAATGATTTTGATTCAGAATTATTTCGAATTATTTTAAAATATTCTAAAGAAGATTTTTTTAATAATTTTGAGAATGCTGATTATTATAATTTTTTTAAAGAATGTTATAGCAATATTAATAGTCTAGATAATGATATTTTTATACATATAATAGAAAATTACAGATTTAATCCCTATGTCATAAAATCAGATGAAGATTTGAAAACAAGTATTGAATCGAGATTAGAAGAATCATATAATCTTATGAATTTTATATTAAATAAATATAAAAATAAAATTAGTACTTTTAGTGGACTAGAATTAATGAATTTTATCAAAAGTATTGATAATATAAATGTTTATAAAGAAGTAATTGAATTATATAATGATAAAATAAAAGAAGTATTAAATAATTATAATGATTCTCTTTTCACTAAGTTTATAACTAGCTTAAGTGATAACAAACAGTATACATTTATATCAACTTTTAAGGAGTTGATATTATCTAATTTTAATATTAAGTGTTTTATAGAAAATATAAATATTTGTGCAGTTTATGATTTATATAAATGTGATAATAATAAGTTTAGTAAAATAGATATTGCTCTTTGGCTTAAGATATTATCTAAAAGTAGAATATTTAATGATCAATTAATATTAAATGATTATAGTAAGATGAAAGAGGAATTTAAGAAGATATTATTTAGTTTTAAAAACATAAATTTTGAAGAATTATATAATCTTAAATTATCAACTTTCGAATATGAATTTGAGGATGATAATGTTTTAGAAATATTAGAATTGCATTATAGAGATAATGTAAATGTATTAGAAAACATATGTGATATATCCATAGATACTAGTATTAAGTCTAATACTTTTATTTCAAATTTAGCAAAACTAAAATATTTGTTAAAAAATAAAATTATTGATAAGAATAGTGATGTATATCAAAGACATTTCGCACTTCTAGTTTTATATTTAAAAGAAAATAAAATTATAGAAGAAATTAATTCTACTAATTATCAAATATTAGATCAATTTTTCTATAGTATTATAATGAAGTATTCACTTTGTATTTTAAAAAAAGTTAAAAATATAAAGGAAATCGCACTTATTAATAAAGCTCATAGTAAAATTATAGATACTAATGATTTTGATGTAACTCAGATTGAAAGATTTAATTTAAAGCATTTAAATAAACTATGCAAGGATAACTGTGTTAATAAAACATTAGTATTAAAATTAATGCTTATGGTTGGATTTGATAATTGTAAAAAAATATTAAGTATTGATTCTTGTAATACTACCTTAGAACATTTAACTAAGAATGTTGATTTTAAAAATATTGAATTTGATAAATTTAATAATCCAATTTTAAATAAAAGAGTTATTAATTTATTATTTAAAGAAAATGATATAGAAAAAATAATATCGGATAAAAAAAGTAAATTATATTGTTATTTTCCTAGGCTATTTAGTGAGTGGAATCTTATAACACTTAATGATAGGGATAAAAATTTAAATATGATTATTGATTATTTAGATAGTGATTCGATTTCATTGTCACCTAAATATTATAGATTAAAAGGTTTATTTAAATATATCGGTTGTAGTGATGATGTTGTTAATAACACTTTAAAGTTGCACGATGAAATACTTAATAGAAAATTTTCTACAATTCCTAAAATAAGGGGTTCTGTAGATAATTATTCCTATGAAATATTAGATATGGATGATATGGAAATATTAATAACTGGTGAAAAAACAAATTGCTGTTTTACTGTAAATGGGCAGAGTAAGTCTAGTTTAGAGTATGCAATTAATAATGTTAATAGTAGAGTATTAGAAGTAAAAAAAGATGGAAAGTTAATTGCTCAAAGCTGGTTGTGGAGAGCTGGTGATTTACTATGTATAGATAATATTGAAACATTAAAAGATTTAAATGAAATTGATTTTTTTAATGTATACTTATCATTTGCAAAAAAAATTATTGATATAACATCAAAGTATGAAGGAGATTGTGCAATTAAGACAGTTACATTAGGTTATACAACGTTTGATAAAATTATTAAAGATATTATTAATTATCCGGTGATGATTTCATCTTTAGCTAATGATAAAATGGATAAATATGAAAGTAGACTTGGTAGTAATAGAATATATTACAATACTTTACCACAACCTATTGATTATTCCGGGTATTCAGATGCTAAGTGTGTGCAATGTATTATAAAAGGAACAAATAATTTTAATCTTAAACAAAGCAATTATTTATATCATGATAATAGAAAAGAAGTATTGTATTATAATTCTAATAATAATTATAATGATGATTTTATAGAAAAAGTAAGTAGTATTGTAAATGATTTTATTTATAGAGAATATGAATCTGTTAATAAATTAGATTCATATAAGTATGTATATATAGATGATTTTAAAGAAATATATTGTAGTAGTGATTGGTTAATTACTGTTGATAATTATAATAATATAAATAAGTATTATTATGATTATAATATATCTATATATAATAAAATGGATGAATATTATTTAAAATTAAAATCTATATATTCAAAAACCAAAGAAAAAAAACTCAAATTATGATATACTACTAATAGTAGGTGTAATATGAGTATAGATGAAATTTATGAATATGCGGTTAATAATATAAAGATAGATCCAAGTAAAGTATATGAAATAATTACTCAGTGGGCAATAAGTAATATTGATAATATCGGTTTTTCTGATAAGGAAAAGTATTTATATAGAAATGCAATTAAATATTTATTCAATTTTAAAATAGGGCATTTATCTTATGAAGAATCAGTATTTATAGTTAAATCTCTAGCACGAGAACACGTTCTTTTGCAATCTAAATTAGGTTTTAAAAAGGATATAAAAATAAAAATATTAAAAGAAGAAGAGTATATAAAAAAATATGGAGATAGTAATGCTGTTTGCGTCAGTCATAATAGTGATTTTGATTTAGTATATTCACCTAAAGTAATTGAAAATTTAATGTCAAATAATATTTATTCTTTTTTAAGGGGTATTAGAACAATATATCATGAATTTTTACATACTGTTCAAAATCAGATTATGATGAGTGATATAAAAAAGGAAATTTCTATGACATATTCTAAAGGTATATATATTGATATTCTTGAAACTATTTCATGGAATTTTGAAAAAAATTTTTATGATAATAATTATAATAATCTTTCAAAAGAATTACAAGCTGAGGTTTATGGTTTGAATCATGCATTAAGCATTATTAAAATTTTGAATCCGAAACTACATGATTTATATAGTAAAGAGTTTGTTTTAAAAGAAAATGAAAGATTAAAACAAAACATGTGTTCTTCTACACTAACTGTGCAAAATAAGAAAATGAAAAAAATGAATTGTCTTAATAGTATTGCAGATATAATGATTTTAAAAAATCCTGGATTAATAGATAAATTTCCACTTCTTGCTATTATTTATAATAAAGATGGAAAAAGAAAAAGTATAACTGAAATAGTTGAGCTTAGGCAAAATATGATTAATTTAGGTTATGGTAAAGAAAAACTTGATGAACTTATTTATACCGCTGCAAATCAGAAACCATATTCTACAGAACTAGTGAGAATAGAAATTCGCCAGTTGATGGATTGTGCAAAAAATGGTATAGGAGATTATGATTTTATATATAGTATGTTATGTTATAGGTTTGATGTTTGTAAAATGAGTCAAGAAAATAGACAAGCAATTATATCAGATATTAATCCTAGTGAAATAAACATTGAAGAAAATGATAAAACTAAATAATTAATATAAAAAAGATAAAACACTATCTTTTTTTTTTATATTTTGATATAATGATTAAGATAATAGGTGAGAGTTATATGAATAAAAAAGGACAAGCTTTAGTTGAATTTGTAATACTAATGCCAATATTTATTTTTATAGTAATAGCTGTATTTGATATTAGTAATATAATTATAAAAAAATACGAGCTTGAAAATGATGTTACTACAGTTGCTTCATTTTATGAAGAAGGAAAAGAAGATCAAGTTATGGCGTATGTAAATAAAATAGGAGCTAAATTAAAATATGATACAAATGATTCTTACAATGAAATTACACTTTCTAAAAAAGTTAATGTTCTAACACCTATTGTAAGGCAGGCTTTGGGAAAATCTTACGAGATTAAAGCCCATAAAATGGTTGCTATTATGAATAATGAAATAAAAGAAAGTGATTAGATGAATCTAAATAAAAAAGGACAAGTTTTAGTAGCTTTTATTATTATGATGCCACTTATTTTAATGTTAATAGTAAATATTATTGATATAGGTTTGTATGGCGTTGAAAAAAGAAAAATAGATGATAGTGTAAAATCAAGTGTAAGATATGGATTAAAAAATATTAGTGATGAAAATATTGAAAATAAGATTCATGCATTACTTATTAAAAATATCGATGGTATAAATGATAATGATATAAATATTACTGTTAGTAATAATTATGTTAAAGTTAAAGTTAATAAAAAATATAAACCTTTATTTAAACTTAATAATAGTTTAAATACTGATATTTCATATTATGGGACTGTTAATGATTCTAAAATAGAGATTAAAAAGGAGTGATAGTGTGAAAATTACAAAATCTAAAGTAATTACAGTAACTTCTGTAAAAGGTGGAGTTGGCAAAACTACTTTTGTTTTAGCGTTAGCTGCACAATATAAAATGCAAGATAAGAAAGTTTTAATTATAGATATGGATTTGTTTTCGGGAGATATAGAGACATTACTTAATAAAGAAAGTAAAAAAGATATTTATATTTTATTTGAAGATATATTAAATAATAATTTCTATGATGTAGAAAGTTATATTACCAACTACGATGATAATATAGACTTTATTGCTGCTCCAAAGGATCCAAGATATGCAAGTAAAGTAAATGGTAATTTCTTAAATTTACTTATTTCTCGAGTAGGAACTAAATATGATGTTATTTTAATAGATACAAATCACTTTTTAAATGAAGTTAATTTAGTTACATTTGATAATAGTAATGAAATTGTATATCTTATGAATAATAATTGTACTAATTTAAAAAATATGCGTACAATGATTTCCATATTATCAGATATGCATATGGAAAATTATAAGATTGTACTTTATGAAGCTAAAGATAAAAGAAAAAATACTTTTAAAAAGTTTGATATAAAATCAATGATAAAAGATAATATAAATTATATAATTAATCAAAACTTTTATATAAAAGATATTGATAAATTTATTATTGATGATAAAATGCTTAGTATTTTAACTAAATATATTAAAAATACAAATTCTAAATTATTTGATAAGATTGCAAGAGACTTAATTAAGTAGGTGAAATATGAATTCTAAAAATTTTATAGATGAATTTAATATGTCAGTTAATCATGATTTAATGATTGATAAATCTGATTATGAAAGATTTAAAAATAAAGAATTATTAGATTTACTTAGAAGTAAAATAATTCAAAATTTAATTGATGATAATATAAATAGTCAGTCTGATATAGAGAGCTTTATTCGTGAAGAGATAGATAATACTTTAGAAGGATATGACCTTTCTATCGAACAGCGTAGTTATATATATAATTTAATTGATAATGAGGTTAATGGTTATGGACCTATTACTGAACTTTTAAGGGATAAAAGCATTACAGAAATAATGGTAAATGGTAAAGATGAAATATATATAGAAATAGATGGTAAAGTTGTTAAGGATGATAGTGTATCATTTATTAATGATTCACATATCATAAGAACAATTCAAAGATTGATTCAGCCTTTAGGTCGTACTATTGATACATCTTCTCCAATGGTTGATGCAAGACTTAACGATGGATCACGTTTAAATGCTGTAATTCCACCACTATCATTAAAAGGGCCAGTGCTTACTATTCGTAAGTTTAAACCAGATCTTGCTAATATTGATGACTTTTTAAGAAGTGGGGCTCTTACTAATGATATGGCATTATTCTTACAGGCCTGTGTTAAAGCTAAAATGAATATTATTGTATGTGGAGGTACAGGTGGAGGAAAAACCACATTATTAAATGTATTATCATCATTTATAAATGATGATGAACGTATTATTACAATAGAAGATGCAGCAGAATTGAAATTACATCAAAATCATGTTATATCACTTGAAACTAGGCTTACTAATTATGATGGACAAGGTGAGGTTACGATAAGAGATTTAGTTATAAATTCTCTTCGTATGAGACCAGATAGAATAATAGTAGGAGAGGTTCGTGGAAAAGAAGCTTTTGATATGTTACAAGCCATGAATACAGGACATTCAGGTTCTTTAACCACAATGCATGCTAATGGACCTGCTGATGCATTAAATAGACTTGAAACATTAGTTTTAATGGCTGGTATGGAAATACCGGTAGCTGCAATTCGTGAATATATTGTTAATGCTATAAATATAGTTGTTAATATATCTAGATTAAGTGACGGAAAAAGAAAAATAACAAGTATATCAGAATTAGTTGGATTTAAAGAAGATGAAATTAAATTAAATGAAATATTTTCGTTCGACCAATCTGGTCTTACAGAAAGTGGAGAGGTTGAAGGTACTTTTAAAACACATAAAATGCCTAAAATAATTGATTTAATTGAATCTAAAGGAATAAAAAACATTAGAAGTATATTTGAATAAGAAGGTGAGTTATGAATGATGTTGGAACACTTAATATTATAGAGTGTGAAGCTACAAATAAAGATATTATTGTTACATATGTTCCAAATACATTTGTAACTAATTATAAATATCAAATTATAAAAGATAATGAAGAATATAAAAATATTACTATTTCTAATAATGAAAAGAGTGATATAAAGTTATCTGAAACAGGTAATTATAAAATTATTATTACTGCTTATGGTAATAATAGTTATAAAACATATGAAACTGGAATATATAAGATAGATAAAGAAGCTCCGGTAATTGAAGTAGAAAATGATTATATTACAATTAGGCCTTTTGAATATTATAATGAAAAAAGTGGTATTAAGGTAACTGATAATGTAGATGGAGTTATTACACAAAATATAAAATCTAATATAGAAGATGTTAATTTAAATACGTTGGGTAAGAAAAAATTGACATATACAGTCAGTGATCAAGCAGGTAACGTAGCTACTAAAGATGTTATGATTAATGTATCCATAATTGATTATTTGCTTAATGTTTATCAAGTAATAATAATTGCTTTATTATTTATATTCTTTATATTTTTACTTGGTTTAAATAAAGTTATAAAGTTAGAAAAAAGATTCTCAAAATATACAATTTCACCACTTAAAGATCAATCAAAATCTGTACTTGATAATCTTGCTAACTTTATTACAAACATGTCTTATCGTATATCAAACAGAATTGATTCATTTGATATATTTAGAAAAGCAAGTAAAAGATATCAAAAATATGTTGATGCATTTAGTAATGAAAATTATAGCGCTCTTGATTTTGTATCTATGAAAATCATGACTAGTTTTGCGTTCTTAATAGTATCAATAATTATTGAAACATTTCGTTTTAATGTATTAAGTATTTATGAACTTGTAATACCGATAATATTGGGATATTACCTGTTAGATATTATCTATGCATATAGATATTATAAATATAGAAAAAAAATTGAAAAAGATTTACTTCAAGCAATAATCATTATGAATAATTGCTTTAAATCTGGAAGAAGTATAACACAAGCTATTAGTATTGTTGCAGAACAACTTACTGGTGCGATTGCAGATGAGTTTAGAAAAATGTCACTTGAATTATCATTTGGACTAGAAATTGAGGTTGTATTTGATAGATTTGCTAAAAGAATTAAAATAGATGAAGCTGCATACTTGACTAGTAGTTTATCTGTTTTAAATAAGACAGGTGGAAATATTATTAAAGTATTTACATCAATTGAGAAAACACTATTTAATCGTCAAAAATTAAATTTAGAGTTAAAATCACTTACAGGAAGTTCTAAAATAATTATGTATAGTTTAACTTTAATGCCAATACTGTTTATATTAGTTATTAACTTTATAAATAAAGATTATTTTAGTCCACTATTTACATCTCCAATAGGATTTATTATAATAGGTATTATGCTTGTTTTATATGTGACTTATATAATAGTTGTAAGGAAGATTATGAAAGTAAGGATGTGATCTATGAAAAATATAATGTCAAAAATATATTTAAAAAAAGATGTAGATTCCATTAATAAGAAAATTAATATGTTAGGTAATACTAGAATTGATGCAGTTACATTTATAAGCTTGCGTATATTATCTACAATATTGTTTGCATTATTCTTAGTATTATTTACTAATATATCTTATATGTTTATACCTTTGTTTGTAATAATATTTTACTTTGAATATTATCATATATTTATTACAAAAAGGTTGCGAAAAAGAGAGGAAAAATTAGATAGAGAAGCACTTTACTTTTTTGAAGTATTAACTCTTACCTTAGAATCAGGAAAAAATTTACAAAATAGTCTTGAATTAACTTGTAAGAATGTAAAAAATGAGTTATCTTTAGAATTTGAAAGAAGTTTAAAAGAAGTCTATGTTGGAAAAACTTTAATAGAAGCTTTATCGGATATGCAAAAACGTATTCCATCAGAAAATATTAATAATATAATTATGAATATCATGCAAACTAATTATTTTGGAAATAGTATAATTAGTACAATGAATAATCAAGTAGATTATTTAAGAGAAAAACAAATTCTAGATATAAGGGGTCAAATAAATAAAATACCTAATAAAGTAAGTATTGTATCAGTATTGTTTATTGTACCTTTAATATTATTATTAGTATTAGGACCATATATTGTTAGTTTTATAAGTAAGTAAAATGATAGAAAGGAAATATTTATGAAATATTATTTAGCTGGAATAAAAGGGACTGGTATGAGTGCATTAGCTCTTATATTAGATGATTTAGGATTTGAAGTGGTTGGTTATGATGATGCAGAAGAACATAGATTCACTGAAGATAAACTAGTAGAACGTGGTATTAAAATATATACTAAAGAAAATGATGCTATGGATAAAGATACTATAGTAGTATATTCTCCAGCACTAAAATTAAATACTCATAAAGAACTTATTAAAGCTCAAAAAATGGGACTTAAGATATATGAATATCAAGAAATGCTAGGAAAACTTACTAAAACTTTTGATACGATATGTATTTCAGGTTGTCATGGTAAAACAACTACAACATCTATGCTTAGCCATATATATATGACAATTGATAAATGTAATTATTTAATTGGTGATGGAAGAGGACATGGTACTAAGGAGTCTAAAAAATTTATTTTAGAAGCTTGTGAATATCGTAGACATTTTCTTGCCTATGATCCAGAGTATGTAATTATTACTAATATTGATTTAGATCATACTGATTATTATAAAAGTATTGATGATATGATTTTAGCATATCAAGAGTTTGCTAATAAAGCTGATAAAATGGTAATTGCTTGTGGAGATGATCAATATACACATACTTTAGAAGTAAATCCATCGATATATTATTATGGACTTGATTCTGATAATGATATTCAAGCACGTAATGTAGAGTATAGAAATGATGGTACTGAGTTTGATGTATTTATTGAAGATGAGTACTATGGACACTTTGATCTTCCTTTATTTGGTAAGCATATGCTTCTAAATGCTCTTGCTGCAATTGCTGTTTGCCATTATGAGAGAATGAATGCTAAAGAAGTTGCTAACGCACTTAAAACATTTAAAGGTGCTGAACGTAGATTTAAAGAAGAAGTAGTAGGAAATAATGTCATAATTGATGACTATGCGCATCATCCTGCTGAGGTTAAAGTTACAATTAAAGCTGCACGTCAAAAATATCCAGATAAGAAAGTAATTGCAATCTTTAAACCACATACATTTTCACGTGTAGAAGAATTTGCAGATGCATTTGCAAACAGTCTAAATTTAGCAGATAAAGCATATGTAATGGATATTAATTATGATAGAGAAGATCCAGAAGATTATAAAGGAATTACTCCATATACTATTATTGATAAACTTAATAATGGGGACTATATAGAGCGAGGAATGGCTGATAAATTACTTGAATTTGATAATGCTGTAATATTATTTATGAGTAGTAAAGAGATATATTTTCTAGAAGATGAATATAAAAAGTTATTAGAAGAGAAGAATAAAGCAGTTTAATAATTGCTTTTTTTATAAAAATACTTGACAGATATTAAAATAAAGAGTAATATGTATTTTAATAATTATTTGGGACGTGATATTATGAATATATGTTGTTTATTTATTATAAAATCTATATGCATAATAGGAACTTTCTGGGCATTTTAATAAACATAATTTAGGGATAATTATGTTTATTTTTATTATTAGGAGGATTTATGAATAATGTTACAATTGATGGTTTAATTGAAAGGGTAAGTAATTATGAAAGCAATAATTTAGAATTAATAAGAAAAGCTTATGATTATGCTGATTATATGCACTCAGGACAACTTAGACAAAGTGGAGAGGCATATATTACACATCCTTTAAATGTTGCTTATATAGCATCAATAATGAATGCAGATATTGATACTATATGTGCAGCACTATTACATGATACATTAGAAGATACTAGTGCGACTAAGGAAGAAATTACTAGATTATTTAATAGTGAGATTGCAAAATTAGTAGATGGTGTTACAAAAATAAGTAAGATGAACTTTTCCTCTAAATCAGAACAAAACTTAGCTAATATTAGAAAAATAGTAACTGGTATTATGGAAGATGTAAGAATTATAATTATTAAACTTGCAGATAGATTACATAATATGCGTACTTTAGAGTATAAAAGTGTATTTAAACAGCAAGAAAATTCTATTGAAACTATGGAAATATTTGTGCCACTTGCATATTATATTGGAGCATATAAGATTAAAAATGAACTTGAGGATATATCACTTAGATATTTAAAACCAGAAGAATATAAAATGCTTCAGTATGAAGTAAATAAAAGAAAATATGAAGATAATGAATGTCTAAGAGAAATGCTAATTGTTCTTGATGATATATTAACTAAAGAGGGTATTAATCACTATATTAAAACAAGAACTAAAAATATATATGGAATATATAAAAAAGTTGAAGATGGATATAAAATAAGTGATATACATGATTATCTTGCTTTAAAAATAATGGTAGATGAAATAAGTGAATGTTATCAAACATTAGGATTTGTTCATTCAAAATATCATCCTATGAATTATAAATTTAAAGATTATATATGGAACCCTAAAACAAATATGTATAGGTCGTTACACACTACAGTATTTGCTGAAAATGATAAGTTAGTACAAACACAAATAAGAACTTTTGATATGGATAAAATAGCTTCGTATGGGCTTCCAGCATACTGGGATATAAATAGAGGTAATGCAAGGGATATAATGCAAGAAAAGATAAAAAATGAATTTCAGGTATTTAAATCATTAGATAGTGTTAATATGCTATTTAAAAATAATAAGGATTTTGTTGCACAAATAAAAAGTGAACTTTTTAAAGAGAAAATATACATATATGATTCAATAGGTAAAAGAATTGAAATACCAAAAAATTCTAATGTTATTGATTTAGTGTGTTATCTAGATATGGATAATATTGTAGAAGAGGTTAAAGTAAATGACAAAGTTGCTCCATGGAGTATGGTTTTAAACAATAAAGATAGAGTAAGTATTAAAACTAATATGTATGCTTCAATTGATAAGAGCTACTGGAGTGTTATGGCAAATACTGGATATGCAAAAAGAAAATTAAGTGAGACTAATAAGAAAAAGGTAAAAAGAATAATAAAATAAAATATCATAACTTGATATTTTTTTTGTATACATATTGTAAAGTTATTAAAAATATGTATTTACAAAATAGGTGAAATATTATACAATTATGGTAAGAAGTGGTTATTAGTGGGGGAAAGTGGTGATAATATGTTTATAGGACAATATAATCATACTATTGATAGTAAAGGTAGAATCATAATTCCTTCTAAACTTCGTAATGATCTTGGCAATAATTTTATTATTACTAGAGGTTTAGATGGATGCTTATTTATCTATTCCAGTAGTGAATGGATGAATATAATAAGTAAGTATAAAGAATTACCAGATACAAAGGAAAAAAGAAATTTTATGCGTATTTTTTTGTCTTTAGCAACCGTATGTGAATATGACAAGCAAGGACGTATTAATATACCATCACCACTTATAAGCTATGCTAATTTAAAAAAAGATTGTGTTATTGTTGGAGTATATGATAGATTAGAGATTTGGAGTCGTGAAGATTGGGATATATTTATTACAAATAATTCATCTAACTTATCAGATACTTTAGATAGTTTGTTATAGGGGATAATTATGCATAATAGTGTTTTACTAAATGAGAGTATAGAATATTTAAATATTAAAGATGATAGTATTATTGTTGATTGTACTCTAGGTTATGGTGGACATAGTAGCGAAATATTAAAAAGAGTAAAAAATGGTCATTTATATTGCTTTGATCAAGATTTAGAAGCTATAAATAGTAGTAAAAAAAGGCTTAAGAGTATTAGTGATAACTATACTATTATTAATAGTAACTTTGTTAATATGAAAGATGAGTTAAATAAACTTGGTATTGATAAAGTAAATGGTATTTTATATGATTTAGGTGTATCTAGTCCACAGCTTGATGAAGATTATCGTGGTTTTAGTTTTCATAAAGATGCTAAACTAGATATGCGTATGAATCAAGAACAGATACTAAGTGCTTACAATGTAGTTAATGAATATGATGAGACTAAACTATCTGAGATAATTTTTAAATATGGTGAGGAAAAATACTCGCGTAGCATAGCTAAAAATATAGTAAAAAATAGACCTATTAATACTACTTTAGAGCTTGTAGAAGTAATTAAAGAAGCAGTTCCAATGAAATATAAGTTATCTCATCATCCTGCTCGTAAGACTTTTCAAGCTATAAGAATAGAAGTAAATAATGAACTTGAAGTATTTAAAAAAAGTTTGCTTGATGCATTATCGCTTATTGATGTAGGTGGTAGGATTTGCGTTATTACATTTCATTCACTTGAAGATAGAATATGTAAAGAAATATTTAAAAGTGTATCTACAGTAAAAAAAGAATTACAGAATCTGCCAGTAACCCCAAAAGAGTATTTACCAAAATTTAGAGTAGTAAAGATTGTTAACCCATCTGATAATGAAGTTAGTATTAATAAAAGGGCTAGAAGTGCGAAATTAAGAGTGATAGAAAGAATTGATTAAAATGAAAAAGAAAAAAAGGAAAGTTGCTAAATTTACAAAAGGAGAAAAACTATTATATACCCTTGCTATATTGTGCCTATGTTCTACTTTTGTACTTAAAATATTTGTGAGTGCTAGTACCAGTAATTTGAAAATTCAAATTGAAAAAATTAATTCGAAAATCGAAAAACAAAAAAGTACTAATGAAAGTTTAGCTATGCAAGTAAATGAACTTACATCATACGAAAATATGGATTCAATATTAAAAGAGATGGGTCTTGCATATAATAATGAAAATATAATCATAATTGATAAAAAATAGTATTTAATTATACTATTTTTTTTGACAATTTTTTTAATATATATATGTTACTATCTAAATAGATAGGAGGTCATATTATAAAAAATAAAAAAATATTTTGGATAGGATTTATGTTTTCATTTATATTTGTTATCATATTTTTTTCTATAGCACAACATAATAATACGAAAGTAGATAAAATAGAAATATCTAATTCAGTAAAAGATAAAGTGCATATAAGTTTTTATGATTATAAGGATATTAACTCATTAAAAAAAGAATACAATAATGATGATATTATAGGTTATATATCTATTCCTAATTTAATTTCTACACCAGTTGCAAAATCAAATGATAATGAATATTATATGAATAAAAATTTATATAAAAAGCCAGATAAATTAGGTAGTCCATTTATAGATTATAGAACTAAAAAGAATGATAGAAAAATAATTATATATGGACATAACTCAAGTAAATATAATGCTCCATTTAGTAATTTAGAAAAGTATTATAATGAAGATTTTTACAAAAATAATAAATTTATTTACCTAAATTATGAAAATAAAGTAATAAAATATGAAATATTTTCCGTATTTATAGAAACATCTGATTGGTATTATACAAAGATTAATTTTAAAAATAATAAAGAGTGGTTTAATCATATTAATAAGCTTAAAGATAGTTCATGGTACCCTACAGATGCTTTATTAAACGAATCTGATAAGATACTAATATTACAGACATGTTCTAATTTAGATAGTTATAAAGAATATGAAAATAAGTATTTGCTTATAATAGCTAAAAAAGTTGTAGAATAGAAAGGAATAATATGAAAAAAATAATTACAAGTTTATTTTTTGTTGTAATGTTTTATAGTTTTTTAGGTTATGTAAGTGCGATTGATATAAACACTAAGTGTAATGAAAATTTGCTTTATAAATGGTATGATGGATCTGATACTTGGAATAATAATCTAGAAAGCCCAGTTGGGATAATTGTTGATAGTAATTTAGTTGAAGGAGTAGATTATATTAGAGAATATGCCTATACCAAAAATAGAAAAGATAATGTTGATGATTTAACAAATTGGAGTAGTACTGCAAAAAGTATGAGTGATGCTGGTTTTATTTGGGAACGCGTAAAGGGAATAGGTGAGTATGAAAGTAGTAAGGCTATTCGTCATGAGATTTATACTGCTATTTATGTATATGCTAATGATATAGAAAAATATGAAGGAGAAAGTGATCCAGAGTATACATATAGTATTGTTATGCATAATAATAATCCCAATAATATAATGGATAAATTTAATGTTACATTTAAAAGAGAAGAAGGAGAAAATGTTGGAGAATATAAAATAACTCCAGTTATAAATAAAAAAGATAGTATTAGTGATGATTATATGTTATATTATAATAAAATGGCTATAGGTGATGATACAGGTAGAGTATATATTTATCCTGTTAGTGGTACTTTAAAGATAAATGAAAAGGCAGATACAATAGAGGTATCAGATGAAGTAGATATTATAACTCCCCCTCATACATACGTTAATTATTAAAAGTAATTGATAAAAAAAATAATATATTATATAATTTATGTATGAGAAATTTAAAGAGTAAATTAAAATTAAAGAAAATTAATTATAAAAAAATAATAGATTATGGCTTTAAAAAAATAAATGATAATTATATTTATAAAAAATATATAAGTGATAATAAGTTTTATGTTGAAGTTATATATAGAAATAATTCTTTAATATCTAAAGTAGTAGAAGTTGATGGTAATTATGAATATATATTAGTAGATATAAATAGTGTTAATGGAGATTTTGTATCAAAAATAAAAATAGAGTATGAATCTATCATTGATGATATTATTAATAATTGTTTTGATGATGATATATTTAAACAAAAGCAAACAAAAAAAGTAATTAATTATATTAATAAAAAATATAATACTAAGTTAGAATTTTTATGGAATGATTATCCAGATTGTGCAATAGCTAGAAACCCTAATAGTAAATGGTATTTATTAATTATGACTATTTCAAAAAGAAAACTAGGACTTGATAGTGATGATATAATAGAAATTATTGATATCAAACATCCAATTGATAGAATAGAAAATATAGTAGATAATGTAAATATATTTAAGGGATATCACATGAATAAAAAGCACTGGATAACTATTATTCTTGATAATAAAATAGATGATAAAATATTATTTAAACTAATCGATACAAGCTATATATTAACTTTCGATTAGTTTTTTATATTCTTCTAAAGTTATATTATTCTTATAAATGAATTCTGCAATACTTCCTACATATCTATAATGCCATGGCTCATATTTATATTTAGTAATATGAGTTTTATTTTTAGGATATCTCAGAATAAAACCATATTTATAGCAATTATTTGATACCCAATCAAACTCTTTAGTTTTATCAAAATTATCATAATCTAGATTATGATTTGCAATATCAACCGCAAGACCTGTTTGATGTTCAGATGCTCCAGCTTCTGCGCTACACATACGTGCATACTCTAAGCCCTTTTCTTTTACATATTTTTTAAATAAAGTATCTTGATATTTACTATTACGAAAAGTAGATACAGCAATTATTTTCATATTTAATTTTTCTAAATCTTTAGCCATTTTTTCAAAATTAATTCTTGCTTCTTTTTTTAAGTATTGTAAGTTATCACTATATAAATCATTTATTTTTTCTAAGTCTTTAGGAATATATGATAAAGGAAGATGATAATCTTTATTTACAAGCAAAGTTATATCATCAGAATTATTAATTATATTATATTTTCTCATACTTAATAATATTATTTTAAAATATGTTTTATGATACTATTCTTTTTTTAGAATTTATAGTATAATTAAAATAGGAGTTGGTAGTATGAAGGGACAAAAATTAAAAAGAAATGTATTGATATTGTCATCAGCACTTTCTGGATTTTTATTTACCGTGTTACTAGTAATGCTTATATTTGATTTTAATCATTCAACATTTAAGTTAAGTAAATTAAATAAGTATATCAAAAAAGAAGATAATTACCTGTCTGTTTCAAAATATTATAATTTAGATATAAAAACAACAGAAGATACATTAAAAATTAATATTAGTAATGATACTGAAATGGATAGTTTAGTAGGTAATTTATCTAATAATATATTAACATTTACAATACCTAAAAAGGATAAAAATATATTATTAAAAGGAAAACTATTATATAGTGTTGCAGATAGTATTGGACAGTTAAATGGTAATGATAAAGGATATGTATCATCAATATTAGGTAGCTTAGATTATAGTAAAATGAATTTAAGAAGAAACGGTATTGAAATATATTCTGATAAAGAAAATAATATTTATAAATTTAGGGTAGATAAGAAATTTGAATTAGGTAGCATGGCTGATGTTTATATTGATATTAATGATTTTACTGAATATCGAGATAAAATAGTAGGTGAAGATTATGCTCAAATTTCAAAAGGAAATTTAATATTCTATAAAATAGATGAAAATGGTAAAAAATATATTTATTTTGGAGAACCAGAACAATTAACATCTAGAACATATAATAGCTTACTTAGTTTAATTGAGGTAATCTATGATAAAGATACAAGTAATTTATTTAGTAAAGGATATAAGAAAATTGAAAATGGAACATTTAATAATTTAGTTTTAACTGCTAATTATGTTCCAGTTGAAGGAGAGATTATCTATAATAAATTACTAGAAGATTACAAAATATTAAAATTAGAAATTAATTAGTACATTATATATGTACTTTTTTTTAATATATATAGATACGATTATCATGGTAAATAAAAAATGTAGCAAAAAATAAAATAATGTTATTATTTTATTGTAAGTTAGTAAGGTAGGAGAAAAATTTTACAAACTTTGCGCGTTATGCTTATTTTGAAAAAGGAGGGATATGATATGAGTATAAGAAAGAAAAAAGGCTTCACTTTGATAGAATTGATAGCTGTATTAGTAATAATGGCAATTCTTGCTTTAATAGTTACTCCATTAGTAATGAATATTATTAGAAAGGCACGTATTTCTGCAGATAAAAGAAGTGTAGATGTATATGGAAGAAGTATAGAACTTGCTATTGCAGGTTATTTACTAGATACAGGTAAATTTCCAACGAGTGTTGAACAACTAACTATTGAATACTCAGGAAATAAAGTAGTATGTTCTACAACACAAATCAATACTGATTCAAGTGTATATCTAGCTGGATGTCGTGTTGCCGGAAAATCTACAGGAGATTATACATATGGTGAGGATAAAACTCTACCAGCACCTACCTATGCTACATATCAAGTAGGGGATCAAGTAACATATAATAGTATCAATTATTATGTAATTAAAGATTCAGATACAACAGAAGAATCTGCAACACTTTTAAAAGCTGAACCGTTAACTACCGCTGAAGTAAACGAATATGGCGCAGGACATGTAAACAGATATACAGTAGATTCAATAGGAACAGCATATAATTTAAATGGTTATGGAGGTATGGCATATTATACAAGTGAAACTTGCGGATATGTAAATATTACTTCTGTATTTGATGGATGTAAAAATGATTATGCATCAAGCGAAATTAAATATGTAGTAGATGCATGGAAGACTGTTCAAGCCCCAGCAGCAACCGAAGCAAGATTAATTTCAAAAGATGTGTATGAGTCAATGACAACAGTTGAAACTTATGAAACACCTACTGAACCAGGTACTAGATATGTACCACAATATGATTGGCAATATAATAATAGTTACTGGTATTGGACAAATACTCCATATAACGATTCGTCTTCGAAAGTTTGGTACGTAAACGGTTATGGCGAGCTTAGGAACAGCAGCCTTATCACAGGGCACTTTTTTCTAAGGTTTTGTAACATAAAGTAATGTAAAGCCAAAATGCACGTCCAGTATATACAAAATATACTGGATGTTTTATATGTCATAGAGGATAAAATTGAATTTTAAATTATAATTAATGAATGAATTATAAATATGCTTAAAAATAGTCATTCCGATATTGAATAATGACTTTACTCTTATTATCTTTCCTTTAGTTCTTCTAATATCATATAAGTTAAATTTGCAGTGACTTTTGTTTTTTACATAATCAGCTCCTAAAATTATCATCCAAGTAATTGCAACACATGTTGCACCAAACATATTTCTAAATGCTGTAATATTTGATACAGTAGTATCTTCTAAATTAAATCCATTAGATTTTTGTGATTTGAATAGAAACTCTATCGCACCAAATCTTTTATGATAATATTTAATGGCAAAACTAGGGTCCAAGTTTGTGACAATATACCAAGGATCATCGGTGTTTTTAGATGGACTAATTGCAAGATTAACATTCATTTTTTGTGATTGAGTAAAGAGAATGCTTTTAAGTAATTTTGATGAATTAGTCCTAGGTTTTATATCAGTTAGAGATCTAAATTCATTACCATCAGTACTAACAGAAACATTAGTTTTGGTTCTAATACAAAACTTATCCCCTAAAGAATCAATATATTTAAAAATTGCAGGATCATTAAACCAACGGTCTGCAAGAAAAATTAAGTTATATTTTTTGTTAAATAGATTATGCACGAAAAGAATGCCATCTTTAATGGTATCAATAGAGAATGCTTCTTTATCATTTGTGCCATTAAAACATTTAAACCATAATGAGATAGATTGTTTACCAATTCTAAGAGTAAAAACTAAAGAAGTAAAATCATCTTTATTATAAGTATAGTCTAAACTAATAAAAACGTTATTATCACTGTGTTTAACTTTGTACGTAGAAATAATATTAGATATAAAATCGGCATAAAAATTGTAAATATTAAAAATACTATTGTTGAAAAAACGTTTAACGCGTTTTTCATTAGAATCTGGTTTATTATTTGATAATGTTCCTTTAAAGTTTAAAGCTACTTTAGATGCAATAATTGAATTTGCTTGAATTGCCCCAATTACAATATATGAAAGATTATATGCTTGAGGTTTGGATATGTTATTAGAAGATTCTTTTAAATAATTTGCCAAATCGCTTGAAATAGATTCAAAAGTATTATATAATTTAGACATAAAACGACCACCTATACTGCTTTCTATTTTTGTTTAAATTAAGTATAGCATAAAATGGTCGTTTTATCCATTTTAAGAGACGAAACAGCTACCTAGTATAAAAATACTAGGTAATACAATATAAAAAAGTGTCCTGTGGTAAGGTGCGTGAGTGAAGTCAAAAGAATAATACAGAAAAATATCAATGTGATTCTTAAGAATCTAAAAAATCTTTCCAAATGAGTGAATAGAATTTGGAAAGATGCATTTTTTTGAGAAAACATCATGTAGTTTGATATTTTCTTTTTCTATATATTTAAGAAAGAAAATGCTAATGAAAACTTTTATTAACTTAAAGGATAATAGACTTGCAACATCAATGGTTAACGATATATATAAATTACCAAATGATAAAGTAGTTGCTTAGATTTAAGATATTGGAACATGAATTGATGTATCAATTAATCGTTTATAAAAGTAAAACCAAAAAGTTCCAAGAATTAAAACTAGAATATGAATTGTATAAGACAATATGCAATTCTATGTTAATGATAATTAATTTATATAATATATAGTATTATATGAATTTAATTATATATAAAATTTCGTATTCAGTCATAATAAAAGACAAATTCATTTGAAATTGTCTTTTTTATTTTTGTGAAAAATAAATAAAAAGGGTTGAAATAATTAAAAAAATGTTATACAATTATATTGTCATGAAATAAGGACAATGTTACTGATACTGCTATTGGTTCGATTAAGGTAAAGAATTTTTTCTTTGACTTATATCATATTCCAAAATAAAACACAGTTTAAAATGAATAACTGTGTTTTATTATTAATATGAATTTACACCGAGTGATACCATCTTTTATGCTTATAAGTAATACTTTCAATACTAGCACTAATCGTAACATCACTAGTTATGAATATAATAAGAAATGCAAGAATTTCAGCAGACAAAAGAAGTATTGATGTGTATGGACGTTCTATTGAATTAGCGATAGCAACATATTTACTAGATAATGTTGATTTTCCAACAGATATATCTGAGCTAGCGATAGAATATACAGGAGATGAAGTAGAATGTTCTACGACACAGTTAAATAATGATTCATAAGTATATCTAGCTGGATGTACGGTTGCAGGAAGAAATATAGAATATACATATGGGAAGGAAGAAATAATAACATATAAAGCATACTCAGTAGGAGATGAAGTAAGTTATAATAATGTAGATTATTATGTAATTAAGAATAGTGATACAAGTGAAGCAACTGTAACACTTTTAAAATCAGAACCATTAACTGTAGCAGAGATAAATCAATATGGAAAAGGGCATATAAATAATTATACAGGTTCATCAGTGAAAACAACATAAATTCAAATGGTTATGGAGGAGTTGCATATTATACAAGTGAAAAATGTGGATTTTTAAATGGCATTTGGATATCAACACAATGTATAAATGATTATGAACAGTCAGAGGTAAAATATGTAGTAGATGCTTGGGCAGCCGTAAAGGTTCCAGCAGCAATCGAAGCAAGATTGATTCAGTATAATGAATTTAAAAATCTAGGTTATGTTGATGGAAATGTTACTCCATCAGATATAGGATTGATTAAGAGCGAATAAACACCAAACTGGGTATATAGTAATAATTATAATTATTGGACAATGAGTCCTGCAAATGATTCGACATTTAGTGTTTATATTATGACAGATAATGGATATATCAATAAAGGTTAGGTTGATGATGCTAGCTATGTTGTTCGTCCAGTTATAGTCATTTCTAAATCTTTAATAAATTAGAGTAAATTTTGAGGAAAATGAAATAGAAATAGTGTGATTATCATACTATTTTTTATTATATATATTTTAGATTTTGATTAAATATGTATAAATTATTAAAATATGATGACAATAATTCACTTTTTTTATTAAATGTGCTATATTATCTTTGAGGTGGTTAATTTGGATATTTCGATTATGAATAGTGATGCAAATGCTAAATTGAATGTTAGAGTTGCAGGATTAATTATGGATAGTGATAAAGTTTTATTACAAACGTGTGATAATGTTGATTTTTATTCATTACCTGGTGGTAGAGTAAAATATATGGAAGATAGTTTATGCGCACTTAAAAGAGAACTTAATGAAGAACTTGGTATGGTAGTTAATGATAAAGATATAAATTTAATCGATATATTAGAAAATTTCTTTATATTTAATGATGTAAGATACCATGAATATTTATTTATCTATAAAATAAATAATAGTTATAATCTTAAAAATAAAGATAATTTTAAAACATTAGATAAAAGTAGCAGCATAAATTCTTGGCATACTTTAGATGAAATTAAAGAATTGAATATTAAACCTGATATAATAAAAAAACTTGTGTACACTAAAAGATTAAGACATGATATTATGCATGAAGAAAATGCATAATTTTTTATGCATGAAGAAAATGCATAATTTTTTTTGACAATAAGCAATAAATTTTATATAATAATCCCTAGTTTTGGGGGATAGTAATGAGAAGAAAGAAAAAATTAAAATTAGAGCAACAAAAAGAAAAATTAGAAGAAGTAAAAGAACCAAATCATATTATTAATGAAATATATAATGAGAAAATAAAAAAAATATTTATAGGTTTTATTTATCAAATAGATTTAGATAACAAACAAGACAGTTTTATTGATGGTATTAAAGGGGATAATGATACTTTGTTTAAAGATGATAAACTAATAACAGTTTTAAAAAAAGGTAGTTTTAAATCTGTTAAAGAAGTATTGTTTTATGACTCTGAAATTGAATGTAGTGAGACATGTAGTTTTTGTATAAGGGAAATAATTACAAGAGAAAAATTACCGTTTGTTATTAATCATCAACACAAAGATATGGAATTGTGTGATCCAATAATAAAAAATGATAAGAAAATACCTGTTTTTATCTTTAATAATAAATTTGTATTTACACCAAATAGTAGAGGTGCTGGATCAACTGTATCATGGAAACATGAGGCAACAGCAAAAGAGATAGAAGATTATATGGAATATCATTTAAATTCTAGCAATTACAATGAAAATATAGAGTTTTTTGATCCAAGAGTAGAGCTTAAAAGACAGTTAAATAATATATATGAAAAAGCATCTTTAGACTATTTTAATTTGATGGAATCAAGAGATTATTCAGAAGAATATAAAATAGAAGGGGTAAAGCAAAAATATAAAAAGTATTTAGGGTGATTATATGAATGATAAAAAACAAAGAAAAATTGAATTGAAAATTGATAAAGAAAAAATAAAGAATCTATATAAACTTAAATTATATCAAATTGATTTAAATGGGGAGAGGCATTATAAAAATGGTTATTTAACTATTAGCACAAAATGTGATATGGTATACAAAAATTATGATATAAGTGATATATTAAAATATGGTAATTTTAAACCTGTTATGGATGTTTTATGCTATGAATCTAAGGTTGTTCCTCATAATAGAAAGCTTTGTATAAGAGAGTTTATAACTAGAAGAGTATTACCGACATGTACTGATATTGATAAAATTTATGATGCATATACTCTTGAAGATGGAACAATTATACCATTTTTTGTGTATTATGATACATTATATAATGATGATGCGCTTTCAGAAACTATAGAAAAATATATAAATAAATATGTTGGAGATAGTGAATATATTAATGATGCTAAAACTAATGTTAATAAATTAATCGATGATTTATATAAAAAAGCAGTTGATGAATATATTCTTCTTATGAATAAATGTGATTATTCAGAAGAATATAAAATGAATAAACTAAAAGAAAAATATAAAAGTTTATTTTAGGAGGGGTTATGAAAGATATAAAAAATTTGAGTAAGAATGAACTTAAAAGATATAAAAAGAATTTAGAAAAAATATATAGTGAAGAGATAGATGATATATATAAAGGAGCAATATATCAAATAGATTTAGATGATAATCATATTCATTTTACTGGTAATAAAGATGGTGATAATAATAGTATATTTAAAGATTCAAATATAAATGAAATTTTAGAGCGTGCAAGTTTTAAAAAAGTTAAAGATGTAATATATTATAAATCAAAATTTTCTAATGGTGGGCGTTATGAAGCAGTAAGAGAGCTTATTACTAGATGCGAATTACCATCTGTAATTATTCACTCTAATTCTTCATATAAAATGTTTAATAAAATAGTTAGTAATGATACTATTATTCCTGTTTTTTTCTATGATAATGAATGCTATATTGATGAATATGATATTATGTATTATATTCGTTCTGGAACAAGAGCAAAATCTAAAGACTTAGAAGAATATATGGAATATAATCTTAATCCTAAAAATTATAAGGTTAATTCTGAATATTTTGATGCTAGAAGTGAATTAGAAAAAAAACTTGTAAGTATTTATAAAAAAGCAGAAGAAGATTATTTTAAATTTATTGAATCACGTGATTATTCAGAAGAATACAAAATGAAAAGATTAAAAGAAAAATATAAAAAGTATTTTTAAGGAGAAATATTATGAGAAGAAACAAAAAAATACAAGTTACAGAGACAGAAGAAGATCGAAAAAAAGCAATTGCAGATGCAATTTTTAATGAAAAAATAGATGATATTTATAAAGGCACAATATATCAAATAGACATTGATAATAATCATAATCATTATGAAAAAGATGTAGTAGGTGATAATGATAACATTTATAAAAATAAAGATAATTATTTAGATATTACTAATAAAGAAATGGAATATATTTTATCTCATGCTAGCTTTAAACCGGCTAAAGAAATTCTTTTTTATCAGTCAAGAGTAGATTCTAGTTTTGCATCAAGATATAGAGAACTAATCACAAGAGAATTACTACCTTATCCTAATTTTAGAAAAATTGCATTTCCAAAGAGAAAAAATAATATAGATATACCAGCATTTTTAAATTTAGATGATAAAACTTTAGTAACTGCTGATGAGTTAGAATTTTATTTAGAATACCATTTAAATCCTGATAATTATTGTACTAATTTAGAATATTTTGATGCTAGAGTAGAGTTAAAAAAACAGTTGGATGCTATTTATCAAAATACATATGATGATTTTATTAAGATGATGGAATCAAGAGATTATTCAGAAAATTATAAAATTGAAAAAATCAAAGCAAAATATAAAAATATATTTTAAATATATTATTTCTAAAGAAGCAGATGCTTCTTTTTTTCTTGTAATAACAATATATTTATGATATCATAATTATTAGATAGAAGGTGAAATGATGAAAAATAAGAATATATTAAAATTCATAAGTTTAATATTTTTTATGACATTCTTATTAATATTTACAAGTTGTAGTGTAGATAATATATTTAATAGTGAAAAAACATTTAGAATAATTGCATCAACATCTACTAAAAGCATGAGCGATGATATTAAAAAGTTTGCTAAAAATGAGGGATTTAATGTAGATATTGATTATTATGGTGATTTAGAGATTGTTGATATTTTAAATGAAGATAGTAGTAAGTATGATGCTGTATGGATATCTAATTCTATTTGGCTTTATATGCTTGATAATACATACCTTACAACAGATAGTAAGTCTATAGTACTTGATCCAGTTGTTATGGCTATTGAAAAGAGTAAAGCAATAGAATTAGGTTTTGTAGATAAAGATGTATATAATAAAGATATACTAGATGCAGTTAGAAGTAATAAGTTAAAATATGTTATGTCATCTGTTACAAAAACTAATACTGGTGCCACTACTTATTTAAGTTTCTTAAATAGTCTTGCAGGAAGTCCTGAGGTATTAACACTAGATATGCTTAATAATGAAACTTTAGTGAATGATTTAAAAGATTTATTTAAAGGCGTTGAAAGAGTTTCTGGTGATGAAGATTATCTAGTTAAAATGTATGAAAATGGCGATTATAATGCTATGATTAATTATGAAAGTACTTTAATAAATATTAATAAAAAAAGAGTTAAACAAAATAAAGAGCCACTATATTTAATATATCCTAAAGATGGAGTTGCGATTAATGATATGCCATTTGCTTATATCAATAATGATTCAAATGATATAGAAAATAAAGATAGATTTAAAACACTTCAAAATTATTTAAGAAGTGATGAGATGATATTTAAAATGGAAAGAAAAGGATATCGTTCTTGGTATGGTGGTATTAAAGAGAATACAGATAAAAAAATATTTAATCCTGAATGGGGAATTGATACATCAAAATATCTAAAAGATATGAAATATCCTAGTAAAAAAGTAATGACGGAAGCTATTAATTTATATATTGAAAAATTAAGAAAGCCAACACATGTTGTATTTTGCCTAGATGTATCTGGTAGTATGTATGGTAGTGGACTTACTTCTTTAAAAGATGCAATGAATTATATATTAGATTATGATACAGCTAGTCGTGATAAATTACAGTTTTCATCTAATGATAAGATAACTATTATTACATTTAATGACTCTTATGAAACGTATGATACTAAATATGGTAGTGAGACTGATGAGGTAATTGATATTATTAATAATCTAGAAGCAGGTGGTGCTACAAATATATATGATACAAGTATTGAAGCTTTAAAAGTTTTATCTAAGGATAATGATAATGATTATACAAAAACTGTTATTCTTATGACTGACGGACAATCTAATGTAGGAAGTTATAATGATTTATATAAGTATTACAAAAAGAATAAATCAACAGTTCCAATTTATAGTATTACATTTGGATCAGCTAGCTATTATGAACTTGAGAGTGTATCTAAAATGACTAATGGAAAGGTATTTGATGGTAAATCTGGTTTAAAAGAAGCATTTAAAGAAGTTAGGAGCTATAATTAATGAAAGGAAAAGAATTAGTATCTGCAGCATTAGGTAGTGCATTTTTCGCAGTTCCTTATCTAGCACTTGCAACTCCACTTGCACCATCAATCATAATAGGTGCTGCTGCATTTGGTGCAAGCGAACTTGTATTTTCAAGTTTTAAACCTAAAAAAACTTTAAAAGAAACAAATGCTAGTTTATATGAAAAAATAATAGTTGCTAAAAAAGAAAATAAACAGATTTTAGAATTGATGCCTAAAATAGAAGATTTAAAATTAAGAGATGAATTAAAAGAGATAAATAGTACTGTAGATAAAATAATAAATGAAGTAGAAAAAAATCCTAGAAAAGCAGATAATATTAAAAACTTCTTTGATTATTACTTACCAGTATTACTTAAGATTGTAAATAGATATGATGAAATTGAAAATCAGAAATTAATATCAAGTGAAGGGAAAACTTTTATAAAGAAAGCAAATGATATGATAAAGAATACAACAGATGCATTTAATACTATATTGGCATCCTTATATCAAAAAGATATCCTAGATGCATCGTCGGATATGAAAATATATGATATGATGCTTAAAGCAGATGGTATTACATCAGATAATTTGATTATGAAAGCAGGTGAATCTAATGAAAAATAAAAATTTATTTATTGGTATTGGAATATTTATTGTATTAATCATTAGTATTGTTGTTATAAAAAATATAGGAGTAAAAAGTAATGCTAATAAAAAATTAGATACAGTTTTTGTTGCAACAGGTGGTGGTAAAGAAGATTTTTTATCAGATGAAAAGGTTATTGAAATAATTAATAAAAAGTATCATATAAATCCAGTATTTGATACTTGGAGTAATGGTAAAACTATTCAAAAACCATTAATTAGGGAATCAATTGGTCTTGGTAATAGTAGTATTGTAAACGATATCACAAACGGAAAAGAATATTCAGTATTTAATGACAATGTTTCAAAATATGATGCTTTATTTACATCTGATCAGAGATTTTATGATTATTATAAATTATCACCAAATAAAGAATTAAATGAAGCAGATAGATATACAGTAACATCAGGTGGACTTACACTTAATACACCAATTGTTATTTATAGTTGGGCTAGTGTTGTTGATGCACTTATTAATGAAAATATTGTAACTGAGACTGATGGTGTATATTATATTACTGATATGAATAAATTAATTAATTATATACTAGAAGGTAAAAAATGGTCTGATATTGGACTTGAAAATTTATATGGAACAATAAATATTGCATCAACTGATCCTGTATCTTCATCTCCTGGAGCTACTTATTATGGATTATTATTATCGATACTTTCAGGTGGGCAAGTAACGGATGAAAATATAGATGCAAATTTACCTAAATTAAAAGAATTTTATACAAAATCAGGTTATATGAATAATACACCTGCTGACCTTTTTGAAAGATATTTAAAAACTGGTATGGGTGGAGAGCCTATGATTGTTGATTATGAAAAAAGCATGATTGATTTTGCTAATTCATCACCAGATGCTTTTAATCAAGTAAAAGATGATATAAGAGTGTTATATCCAACACCAACAATATGGAATTCTCACTGTTTTGCTGTATTTACAGATAATGGTAATAAATTATATAAGGCATTTGATGATAAAGAAATACAAGAGATTGCATTTAATAAATATGGCTTTAGAACAGGTATTACTGGTGGTAATTATGATGTTAAAAAGATTGGTATAGGAATACCTAAAAGTATAAATAGTACTGTATCTAGTTTAAAAATGGATACATATAATAAATTAATAGATTATTTGAAATAGAAAGAAGGATTAAAATGAATGGATTAGAATTAAAAGTAGAAAAAGCAATGGATGAAGAAAGTGTAAAAGAAATAACAAGTGAAGATGTAAGTGAAAATAAAATAGAACAAACACTTAATTATGATATGCTTACAGAAGAAGAAAAGAAAGCAGTAGATGATTTTAATAGTAAAATAGATATCAATGACGCAACTCAAATTTTACAATTTGGTGCAGCTGCTCAAGACAAAATATCAAAATTTTCAGATAGTATATTAGAAGATGTGAAAACAAAAAATGCAGGAGACGTTGGTGATTTATTAGCTGACTTAGTAAGTCAAATTAAATCATTTGATTCAGATATTGCAGGATCTAAGAAAAAAGGTTTTTTTGCTAAATTATTTTCAAGTGCAAAAAAAGAAGTAGATTATATAATTGCAAAATATAGTAAAATAGAAAAGAATATTGATACTATAGAAGGAAAACTTGAAAAAGATAAATTATTGATGCTTAAAGATATTAATATTTTTGATACAATGTATGAAAAGAATTTAGAATACTTTAAAGAAATATCACTTTATATAATTGCAGGTGATAAAAAAATAGAAGAATTAAGAAATAAAGTTTTACCTGAATTAAAAGCAAAAGCAGAAAAATCTAAAGATCAGTTAGATGTTCAAAAAGTAAATGATATGGAAAATCTAATTACTAGATTTGAAAAGAAAATCTATGATCTTAAAACAACAAGAATTATTTCAATTCAAATGGCTCCACAAATAAGATTACTTCAAAATAATGAAGCTGAGTTAGTAGAAAAAATTCAAAGTTCAATCACTAATACTATTCCTCTTTGGAAAAATCAGATGGTTCTTGCTCTTGGAATTAACGATGCAAAGCAAGCTTTAAAACATCAACAAGAAGTATCCAAATTAACTAATGAAATGTTAGTTAAAAATAGTGAAACATTAAAACAAGGATCAATTGATATAGCTAAAGAGTCTGAAAGAGCAATAGTTGATATAGAAACATTACAAAAAACAAATCAAAATTTAATAGAAACTTTAGATAAAGTTATTGAAATTCATAAAGATGGAAGAATTAAACGTGCTGAGGCTGAAAATACTCTAGAAGAAATAGAAAAAGAACTAAAAGAAAAAATGTTAGAAATACATGTTGAAAGTAAGGCATAATAATGGATAAAATGGACTATTTTAAAGATATATATAATGATTTTTTTAGTACAGATAAAAGCATTGAAGATAGTAGTAATGAAATTGAGCTTAAGGAAGATTCTTCCTTAAGTTTTGAAATTGATAAATTATATATAAGTGATGATTCTAAAAACATTATAAAAAAAATAATTGATTATATGAAAAAATATAATAATAACGAGGTTGATATTTATATTCCTATTAGACTAATAATAAGTTCAAATAGTGATAAAGTATCTAGTGATATTATAAATATTATCTATGATGCTGCACTTAAATATTCATATATAGATAAAAAAGAAAAAATAGATTATTCACTTTATAAAATAGATAAAAATATTAACTTTTCAAATTATGGTTTAATAAATTTTAAAGATCTAGCTGGAATCAATTTAGAAGATGATAAGACACATAAAAAATTATTCTATGAATTAGAAAATTATTTTGATCAAGATAATAAAAGCATTATTACTGTTGTAGGAAATGATTTAGAAATTACTAATTTCTTTTTAGGATATGAAAACTTTAAAAATAAATATTTTAAGTTTTATATAAATTCAGTAAATCCTGACAATCAAGATATATATAATGATATTATAAATAGTATTGATGTTAATGACGATTTAAAAGTAGCACTACTTGACTATATTAATAAAACTTATGATAAAAATAGTGATTACTTTGAATATGAAAAAGAACTTATAAGATATATTTCATTTCATAATGAAATACCAAGTATAAAAGAAGATATATCTAATGATGAAATATTTAAAGAACTTGATGAATTAGTTGGATTAGATAAAGTAAAAAAAGTATTACACGATTTAGTCGATTTAATGAGATTAAAGAGTAAAACGGAAAATGATTTAAAAATTAGTAATATTAATTTACACATGGTATTTTTAGGTAATCCTGGTACAGGTAAAACTACAATAGCTAGAATGATTGCAAATATTTTATATAATTTAAAATATATAAAAGAAAATAAATTAATAGAAGTATCATCAAAAGATTTAGTTGCAGAATATGTTGGTCAAACTGCACCAAAAGTTGCATCAGTAATTGAAAAAAGTTTAAATGGAGTATTATTTATTGATGAAGCATATACTCTTGCATCTAATTCTAATAATTCTTATAATGATGAGGCAATTGCTACATTAATTCAAGCTATGGAAAATTATAGAGATAAGCTAGTTGTAATATTTGCAGGATATACAAAAGAAATGCAAGATTTTCTAAACTCTAACTCAGGAATTACATCTAGAATTGGTTATACATTAGAATTTGAAGATTATACTACTACAGAACTTATTCAAATATTTAAAAACATGGCTAAAAAAAGTGGCTTTAAAGTAGAAGATAATGCAGTAGAATATTTAAAAACTATTATAGATGAAAATAGAAACATGAAAAATTTTGGTAACGCAAGATTTATTAGAAATGTTTATGAAAAAACAGTTATAAGTCATGCATCTAGAGTAAAGAATAAGAAAAATAAAAATGATTTAATAACTATTACTAAAGAAGATATTAATACTGATAATTTAATTTTAAAATAAAAGGACTTTGTTCTTTTTTTTATTATAATGCGTAAATTTTAATAGAGGTGAATATGAAAAAAATAATTATTAGTTTAATTTTATTTTTAATACCAATTTATATTTATGCATCAGAAACTGTATCAAACGAAACTAATTTAGCTAGTAATGCTAAAAGTGCAGTAATATTAGAACAATCAACAGGAAGAGTATTATTTGAAAAAAATTCTCATGAGCGTATTGCACCAGCTAGTATGACTAAAATGATGAGTCTTTTACTTATTATGGAGAAAATCGATAGTGGTAAGATAAAAATGAATGATATGGTTAGTATATCGAAAAATGCATCTAGTATGGGAGGATCACAAATTCTTCTTGAAGAAGGAGAAGAGATGAGCGTTGAAGATTTAATAAAAGGAATTGCTATTGCATCAGGTAATGATGCAGTAGTAGCTATGGCAGAACATATTGCAGGTACAGAAGAAGAGTTTGTTAAATTGATGAATAAAAAAGCAAGAGAATTAGGATTAAACGATACAAATTTTGAAAACTGTCATGGACTAGATACAGAAAATCATTATTCCTCTGCATACGATATGGCAGTAATTGCAAGAGAATTATTAAATCATGAAAAAATAACAAAGTATAGCTCTATTTATGAAACTTATTTAAGAGAGGATAGCGATAGAAAAATATGGCTTGTAAATACAAACAAATTAGTTAGATTTAAAAAAGGAGTTGATGGTCTTAAAACTGGTTATACAAAAGGTGCAGGATATTGCCTTACTGCTACTATGAAAAAAGATAATATGCGAGTAATTGCTACAGTCATGGGTGAAGATAGTATCGATAATAGAAATAAAGAAGTATCAGAAATGCTTGATTATGCAAATTCTAATTATAAAATGAAAAAATATATTGATAAAAATAAAGTATTAAAAACCATTAAATCATCAAAATCTACGAATAATATTATTGAGATTGTACCTAAAAATGATATTAATATATTAACTAAGAAAATTGATGAATTAAAATTAAAGTATAATTTAAAAATAAATAAATTAAGTAATAATATTAAAAAAGGTAAAAAAGTAGGAATAATAGAAATAACAAATAATAATAAAGTTATAAAAAAAGCAGATTTAACTGTAAAGAATGATGTTAATAAAGTAAATATCATAGAATTATATTTAATGTATCTAAAAGATATAGTAAGTGGAAATATGAGTTTATAATATTCATATCCTTTTTATTATCTAAAATTGATTTAACAAATTAGAAAATTTATATATAATTCTTGCACTTTTTTGATAGACTTAGTATAAAGGTAATATATAGAATAGGAGTGAGAATATGAAAAAGAAAAATGGATTTACCTTAATAGAATTAATAGCAGTCTTAGTAATACTAGCAATACTAGCTTTAATAGTAACACCACTAGTAATGAATATAATTAGAAAAGCTAAAGTATCAGCAGACAGGCGAAGTGTAGATGCATACGGGCGTAGTGCAGAGTTAGCAATAGCTTCATATTTACTAGATAATGGTAAATTTCCAACAAGTATCGACCAGTTAACTATTGAGTATTCAGGAGATACTGTAGAATGTGAAACAACACAAATTAATCCAGATAGTAGTATTTATTTGGCGGGATGCAAAGTAAAGAATCGTAATGTAGAAGGATATACATATGGTAATGATAAACAGCCAAAAGTATATAGTGTAGGAGATACAGTATCATATAATGGTATTAATTATTATGTATTAAAAGATTCAGGAGCAAATGAATTAACTGTTAATTTATTAAAAGCAGAACCATTATCTTATGAAGATGTTCAAACATATTCAGCAGGAACGGGAGCGGATATTTCTAATCGAAATGGTTATGGAGGTATGCAATATGGTAATACAAATACATATTCAACTTCATATGTAAAAACTGTAGTTGATGCATGGAAAACTGCAAAAGCTCCATTAGCAACCGAAGCAAGATTAATTACAAAGCAAGAAATTGATGATAACTTTGACTTTGAAGAATATGCTATTGATTGTGGTGGATGTGGTGTTAAAATACAGAGAATAACTGAAAACTGGATGTATAATAGTAATTATGATTATTGGACAATAAGTATAGGCAATAGAAATTCGAACTACATTTGGTTTATGAGTATTGATGGCAACTGGGCTTCTATGGATGTTACTAACCCAGGTTTCTTCAACATAGTTATTCGTCCTGTTATAGTCCTAGATAAATCAGTACTTTCTACTGAATAGAAAAGTATATTTGTAATTAGTAAAAGTATTCCTATATTATTGGGAATATTTTTTTATACACATTATTTACACAAATCTCACTAATTACACAAATCTCACTAAAATTATCAAAATATGTTGATTATTTTTGTTAAAGGTGTTACAATCCAGGTGTATAAGATAAATAGAAAGGAGTATGTATGAAAAAATTAAAGTTAGGACTATTAATTATTGTGGGTGTATTTTTGGTTACTGCTTGTTCTTGTTCAAAACAAAAATATACTGTAACATTTGATAGTAATGGTGGAAGTAGTGTTAGTGCGCAGACTGTTAAGAAGGGAGGTACTGCATCCAAACCTAATGATCCAACACGTAGTGGTTATATATTTGATGGTTGGTATGTTAATCTTACTGATAGTAGTTCTTATAATTTTAGTAAGAAGGTAACTAGTAATCTAAAACTAAAAGCTAAGTGGGAGAAAGTTGAAGATAGTTATACTATATCTTTTGATAGTGATGGAGGTAATAGTGTAAGTTCAATTAAGGTAGGTAGTGGTAGTGTTAGTCTACCAACTCCAACACGTGATGGATATAAATTCTTAGGTTGGTATTATAATGACAAGAAAATAACTAATGTTAGTGATATTACATCTGATATGAAGTTAACTGCTAAATGGGAAAAAGTAGAAAGTACTACTGAAGAAACTAAAAAGGATGAAAGTACTAAAAAAACAAGTAGTTCTAAGACTACAACTAAAACAACTAAAACGACTAAAAAAACTAGTACAAGTACTAATACTAACACATCTAGTAATACAAGTAGTAGTTCCAATACATCAACTAATAGTAGTAGCAATACTTCTAATACATCTACACCTACTCAAAATACAATCAGTTATGAGATAGTAGATGTTGAAAGTTCAACAGTTGGACAAGTTAGAATTTATTTGTTAAAAAATAATAAAAGAGTTAGTGGTACTGCTGATATTACTACAACAACTGGTAATGTAGTTAATAAAGCCATAACTGCTGATGGTTATATGACTAATGGTGGTAATATTAAATCTGTTACCAATATTAAAGTTGATTAGAAAGGATTAAGAATATGAGAAGTAAATTGAGAAGTAAGTTTTTAAAGATAACATTTGCTTTTACGATGTTTCTATCGTTTACATTTATTATTAATGCGAAAAGTGTAAAAGTAAAAGAGAGTAGTGAAGACTTTGTTGGTGATGTATATATCATTGGTTCAACAAAGTTTGATAATAATACAGTAATAACATCAGGTAGAGCTGCTAAAGCAGGTGTAGATGCTGCATTTATTAAAAAGTTAATGAATGAGAATATTTCTAATATGGAAATACCAGTTTATTACTATAGTGAATTAGATGAGACTTGGTTTGAAATTCCTATGGAAGGACTTAAAAAAGATGAAACTCTTGCTGATTATAAATTATCAGAAGATGAGATTACTGAGTTAGAAGATAATTTAGAGATATTTTATGTAAATAACGAGGTTAAGAAATTAGAATTTAATTATGCTACAGATAAAGAAGTAGAAGTTATAACTGATGGAGTAACTGCTACTAAAAGTGATGAAGGAGTAGTATTTAGTATTCCAGCAACTACATTTAGTTTTGCATTCAAAGATGGTGAAGTTGAATGTGATGTAGATACAAAAGAATTGAATAATTCAGATGATACACTTGATTATGGAAATTTTGAAGTTATAAAGAAACCAGAAATTGTTATTGATTCTGCTGATTCTTATGCATTAAAGAGCCTTGTATTTAATGTTGATATAAAGTCAAATGATTATACTGGTACTAATGTATATGAAAAGATAACTATTACTAATAAAGACAATATATTAAAAGTAGAAGAATATGATGATGAGTGGGTAGAAGCAACTATAGAAAGTGATGTAGTTGAAAGTGATAATTATATTTTAGAAGATAGTAATAATAATTATCGAATTACATTTAAAGATGAAGGAATTGTTAAACTAAAATATGAAATAATTGATGCCTCTAGAGAGGAAGTTCTTGCAACCACTACTAAAACTTTTGATGTAAGTATTAAAGAAGTAAGTAACCTTGAAGAATTAAAAAGTGTGATTGCAAATGAATTTGGAGCATTTAAATTAACTGCGGATATTGATTCAATTGATGAGACAATAACTATTCCATACACAGTAAGAATAGATGGTAATAATCATAAATTAGTATTTAATGAATTAGAAAGAGTAAACGGTACTGCGAGTGGATTAGTACTTACAGGAAATGATTCTAATATTAGTAATTTAGAAGTTTCAATGACTAAGAAAGATGGATGGCAAGGTAATTATGCAATTCAAGTATATAATGCCACTGGTGTATTATTAAAAGATGTTGCTGCTAATAATGCTGATGCAGGAATACTTGTTAATTCATCTACAGTAACTATTGATGGTACAACTACTTTGAATGGTAATGAATTTGGTGGTATTGAAATATCTAAAGGTAGTGCAGAAGGACTTGCTAAAGGTAAATTAATTAGATATAAAGATACTACTACTAAACAAATTACTGGACTAATTTCTATGGATAATGAAGCAACTAATAGACCAGTTGTTTGGATAGAACCTAGTGAAGGAACATTTACTAATACAACAGGATATGTAAGTTCTAAACTAACTAATGATAAAGGACAAACATATTATTATAGTGATATTAAGTTTATTAAAGTTGATGTTGATAACGAGACAGATTTGCTAGCAAAATTAAATGGTAGAAACGATATTAATGCTACATTAATTGCAGATGTAACTAGTGAAAAACCTGTAAAATTTGCATCACCAGTTGCTCCTGCAAGAAGTTTAATGCTTAACTTTGGTGATTATACATTTACTGATACTGGCGACTTTGATTCTTCTAAAAATATCGCTGGACTATTTATTTATCAAGCCAAAAATGCACTTTTAGATGGTAATAATGGTGGAGTTCATGCAACTAAAACTTTAGGTGTTGATGTTGTATTAACCTTAAAAGATTATACTGTTACTATTAAAGGTGGAAACTATATAGGTGCGACTACTGCAGTTCAAGTACAAAAAGGAACACTTAATATCGAAGGTGGATTCTTTAAAGCATATCCAACATCTACTGTAGAGGATGATCAACAAAGATATACAATAAACTGTATAGATGCAAATTATAAAAATGGTACTGCTATTGTAAATATTACTGGTGGAACATTTGTTAATTTTAACCCTGCTGATAATAAAGCAGAAGGAGAACATACAAACTTTGTTGCAGAAGGATACAAAGTTGTATCTGAAGAACATGATGATGAGATTTGGTATACAGTAGTTAAAGATGATTAGAAAAAACATGGGAAACCATGTTTTTTAGTTATTTCTCTTTTTCTTAATTAAATGTTTATCATGCCAATTTTTAAATTCTTTTAACTTCTCATCTCTCTCTTTTTTAGTGCCATTAATAATGATAATAAAATCTACTTCTTTAATTTTTTCGTCGCCAGTTTTTATCTGTTTCATTAATGCTTTAAAATTTTCTTTTTCAGTATCCATTTCAGTTGCATCAGATAACTTTCTTGTAGTAGACCTTTTTGATATTAAAAACTCATAATTACTATCTAATCTTCTTACTAATTCTTCAGTCGGTATTGTATCTTTAATATGAATACAACATCTTACATTAGGAACATTAAATAGTTCTTCAAAGAACAGCTCATCAATAAATGGTGGTACTTTTTTTATCGTAACCACTTGCATTTCTTCTGAGTCCTTTTTAACATATGATACACATTCATTAAGAGAAAATGGAACAGTAAGTTCAACTAAATCACTCCACATTAATTGTTCAATGTTTGCACTAGATAAATATAAATTAACGAGAAACTGGTAAATTTCTAATTTATTTATTATTCTTTTAACATTAAGTCTAGGTGTCATATTACTACAATGCATTTCTAATTCTTCTAAAATATGTTCTAATGCTTTCTCATTTGCAGATACAATAACAAAGTAGTATCTACTTGTTGTAGTTAGATTTTCTTCTTCTAACCTTTCAAATCTTTCAACTCGTTCAGTTAAAAAATTTATTTTTTCAGTATTATCTGAATATTCTTCAATTAAGTTATTATAATAATCCTTATTTGCATTTAAATCTATCTTATCATCTAACTTATACATCCTTAAATTGAGTTCTTTGACTTGATATAAGTATTTTAATTGATTGAACAAGCGCTAAAAAAATTACCAAGCAATATTTATGAACAAGTATCTTATGAACAAGATGAAATAATTAATGAAGAAGATATTTTACCTGCAGATGATACTATTAAGAATAATGCTTTTAATGTTATTAATAAAAATGGTAAAGATATTATCTATCAAAGACAAAATTCTTCTTTAATACCTTATGGAATACAAGAAGGTAAAATTGCAAAAAGAATAATAGGATTATGTGGTGTAAAGAGTGCATTAAGAAAAGTATTTGATGTTCAATTAAATGATGGTAGTGATGAGGAATTATCTAATGCTCAATCAGACCTATCAAATGTATATGATGAGTTTATAAAAAAATATGGATATATCAATGATAAAGCAAATGAGAAAGCTTTTAGTGATGATCCTGATTATTATCTACTTGCTTCTATTGAAAGACCCATAAGTAATGATGACGAAGATGAAAAACAAGAGTATGAAAAAGGAGATGTCTTCACTAAAAAAACAATTTGAATTACAAAATAAGTTGGATGAAATAATTGGAGCATTAAATATATATGAACAATTACAAAATAACAATATTGATTATTCAAATAATTTAAAAAAGATAGAAGAAGTATTTAGTACATATAATAAGTTGGAAAAATTTGATAGAAATACATTTGATAGTATAGTTGATAAAATAATCATTGGTGAAACTGATGAAAATGGTAATTTTAATTCCAATATTATAAGATTTGTTTTAAGGTTTAAAAGTGAATATATATATGATTTGACTGATATGAATGAGTTGAATAAAAACATGTCATTATCTAACAACAAGAGAAGTAAATCAATATGGAGCAGGACATGTAAATAGATATACACCTTCTTCAGTAGGGACTGTGTATAACAATAATGGCTATGGAGGACTGGCATATTATACAAGTGAAACATGTGGATATGTAAATAATCGTTGGGTAGAAACAGGCTGTACAACAGATTATGCACAATCCGATATTAAATATGCAGTAGATGCATGGAATGCAGCAAAAGCACCAGCAGCAATAGAAGCTAGATTAATTACATATGATGACTTAACGGATAATTTAGGATATGAAAAAAAGAATCAAGGAACAATAAATTCATCAAGTAGTGGAGCAACTCCAAGTTGGTTGCATGATTTTAACTATTATTATTGGACAATGAGTCCATATGATAATTCGGCGTCTGTTGTCCGTCATGTCGGATTTTCTGGCAGTCTTAACTTCGAAAACGTTAACGACTACCACCCCGTTGTGCGCCCAGTTATAACTATCTTTAAATCTTCAATCTAAGATTGAGCCAAAGTAGATTGAAAAAAAAGGATTTGGTCTGACTTATAACCGGACAGTTTTAGAAAATTATTGAAATATAAGGATAAAAGATAATA
>CAMKGA010000008.1 GCA_946412015.1 uncultured Caryophanales bacterium | reverse complement strand
AAACCTCCTTAACATCAAACTTGTGCCTTATAGACACAGTTAAGTTAAAAAGGTCCAAAGCCCATACCAGTTGAAACTATAGGCGAAGGGATAGGCGGCTGTTGTGCCGAAGGTCAGCGCCCGCCCGCCGAAGATTCATGTATTATAAATGGTATTATAATAATAATTGATAAAAATGTTAGTAAATTAATTGTAGGTTAAGCTTGAAGGAAATTTGTCGCCTAATTCGGACAACTCGAATAACGCGTTCAATCTAGACGGTTCGGGATATGTCAACAACAACAACAACGTCACGAATAGTAATGGCGTTCGTCCGAGCCAGTAAATTTTATGTTGTTTATGATTAAGGTTATAGATATATTATGTTACTGACAAAGTTTAACCTTGCCTTATGGCAAAAGTTAGTATACATACGTGCCTAGATACGTCTAGTTACTATTGGTGTATAAATTATATTAAGGAGATGTAAATATTAAGAGGTGTGTAAGATTAAGAAAACAGGGTAAGTTTTATTGTGCTTACAATGATGATGCTTATGTTGTTCATGGATTGATGAATTATAAGATTGTAAATGGTAAGGTAGGTTTTCCTACTAATTCATTAGGTAAGGTAACTAGTAAGCTTGATGGTTGTAAGGTTAATTATATTGTAATAGTTAATGATATAGAAGAAGATAAAAAAGTATTTAGTAGAAATAATTATGATAAGTATTATGATATAGGTATAAAGTCTTTTAATGATAATAAGAATATGGAAGGTATTATTAATAAATTAATTAATTTGTCAGATGAAGATATGAATAAAGTAGTAGAGTTTATTAGGTGTTTATGAATAAAGATAGATTTAATGTTATTAATAATGTAAAAGACTTTATAAATTATATAGATACTTTACTTGTTAATTATCCTAGAACATCTTTTAATTTAAAAAATAGAATAGAAGTTACTAGTTATGATTTACTAGAACTTCTATTTTTAACTAATATTATTGATAATAGAATTAATAATCAAAAGATTATTATTAGTAAGATTTGTATGTTAGATTATTATTTAGAGATTAGTTATAACAAGAAATATATTAGTTTTAAGAAGATGAATATAGGTATTACTAAGTTAGATATTATAAAGAAGATGATACTTGGGTGGATAAAAAGTGGAAGTAGTATTTAGTGATATTGTAGATATATATAATGAGATTAAGAAGAATACTAGAAATAAAAAGAAAATATATCAGTTTGAAATGTTTAAAATGGAGAACTTAGTAAGTATTTATAATAAGGTTATTAATGATAATTATATCTTTGATAAATATAATATATTTTTAATTAAATATCCTAAATATCGAGTAATTATGTCACAGAGTATTAGTGATAAAATAGTTAATCATTTAATTACTAGAAAGATATTAATACCTAAATTAGAAAGATTTCTAGATTTTAGAAATGTGGCTACTAGAAAGAATTTAGGTAGAGATTATGGTATTATGTTAGTAAAGAAGTATTTAGAGTATTATAAGTATAAAGATAATTGCTTTGTACTTAAATTAGATATATCTAAATACTTTTATAATATAGATCATGATGTATTAAAAAGATTGTTAAAAAGTAAGTTAGATAGTAATGAATATAGAATAATTAGTGATATTATAGATAGTACTAATAATATCTATATAAATGAATGTATTAATAAATTAAAAGTAAGAGAGATTAATAAAACTAAGAGGATTGAAGAAGTAAAAGAGATCCCACTATATAATCATAATAAGGGTCTTGGAATCGGTCAGATGACTAATAATTCCTATCTATATTTTACTTGTATGAATTAGACCATAGAATAATACATGACTTACATATTAAGCATCTTGTTAGATATATGGATGATTTAATTTTATTTAGTAGTAGTAAGGAATATTTATATAGGATAAAAGTATTGATTGAAAGTTATTTAGATAAGTATTATAAACTTAAATTAAATAAGAAGAAGTGTATGATTACTAATATTAAATATGGTTTTAATTTCTTGGGTTATAGGTTTAGAATTATTAATAATAAGACTATTATAAATATAGATAGTAGTACTAAAAGAAGAGTAGTTAAAAGAATAAAAGAAATTAAGTATTTATATAGTAATAATATGATTAAGTTTAAACAAGTTTTTTCTTCTATTAATACTTATTATTATGGTTTTAAGTATGGTAGTAAAATTAATATAAGAAGAAGGATAAATAAGTATTTCTATGAAGTGTAGGTATATAGTACTTAAGAAGTTATATAATGATTATATAATTATATTTATAAAGAATAATAAGTATGTATTATATGGTATTGATAACTATATTGAAAGTGTAGTAGATATATATAGTCTTAGTAAGTATGGTATTAATAATATTGTTGTTGATAATTTAGACATTAGAATTAATAGATATTGTGTTAATAAGTATTATAGTTATATGATTAAAGGGATAATCAAAAGATATTTATATTGTAATTAATATTAATAAACAGTTTAATAAAATTTATAATTTATAAGGTATTGAATTAAATTAGATTTTGTGTTAAAATCAATTGAAAGCGATAATAGAAGAGTAGTAATAAAAGAAGTGTTTAAAGAGAGTTATCGGTTGGTGTAAGATAATAAATAACCTTTTATGAATTCACTTTTTAGCATTGTAAATAAAAATTACAACGTTTAAGCGCGTTAAGCTATAAGTTGCATAATCATATTATGAAATAGGGTGGTACCGCGATAACTCGTCCCTATATCTAATATGATTTTTTTATTAAGGAGGATATTATGACTGAAGAAAAAGCTAAACTTATAATGGAAGAAATTAGTAAACGTTTTGAAAAAATTAATGATTTAAAAGAATTAAATGATTATAAAGTTGAACAATTAGGAAAAAAAGGTAAAATTACAGAACTTCAAGCTGGAATTAGAGATGCAGTAAATAAAAAGGAATATGGAATGCTTGTAAATAAGGTTAAAAATCATTTTAATGAGCTATATGAAGAAAAAATGAAATTACTTGAGGAAGTTGAATTAAAGAAAAAACTAGAAAGTGAAAAAATAGATATTACACTTCCAAGTAAAAAAATAAGACGTGGTACTAAGCATCCAATGACTTTAACTATTGAGAAAATAGAAGATTTATTTGTATCTATGGGATATGATGTTGTAGATGGTCCTGAGTTAGAAACTGATGAATATTGTTTTGAAAGATTAAATTTACCAAAAGATCATCCAGCTCGTGATATGCAAGATAGCTTTTATATAACAGAAGATAAATTACTTAGAACTCAAACTTCAGCAGTTCAAGCGCGTTATATGAAATCCAAAAGTGAACCTGAGCCAATTAGAATTATTGTTCCAGGTAAAACTTATAGAAGAGATGATGATGCAACTCATGCACCACAGTTTGGTCAAATAGAAGGGCTTGTTATTGATAAAAAAGAAAATAATGTATCACTTGCTGATTTAAAAGGAACACTTGAGATATTTGCTCGTACAATGTTAGGTGATGATTTAGATATTAGATTTAGACCAAGTTATTTTCCATTTACGGAACCATCTTATGAGGTTGATGTAACATGTTTTAAATGTCATGGAAAAGGATGTAATTTATGCAAGGATACAGGCTGGATAGAAGTTTTTGCAGCTGGTATGGTTCATCCTAATGTACTTCGTGATAATGGATATGATCCAGAGGTATGGGGTGGATTTGCCTTTGGACCTGGATGGGACAGAATTACTATGTTTAAATATGGTATTCCTGATATAAGATTAATGTATCAAAACGATGTAAGATTTTTAAATCAATTTGATAGAAAGGATGATTAATTTATGATATTATCTAGAAATTTTATTAAAGAGTATATTGATATTGATGATAATCTATCTATACAAGATATTGCGGAAGACATGACTAGAGTAGGAAATGAATATGACTATGCTGGAAGTCTTGTTAATTGTACTAAGTTAGTAGTTGGGAAAATTATTAAATGTATTGATCATCCTGATAGTGATCATTTACATGTATGTGATGTTGATATTGGTACTGAAGTATTACAAATTGTATGTGGTGCACCTAATGCAAGAGAGGGTATTACTGTTATAGTTGCTCTTGTAGGTGCTAAATTACCTGGTGGAGAAATAAAAAAAGGTAAAATTAGAGGCGTAGAATCTAATGGAATGTTGTGCTCAAAAGCAGAACTTGGGCTTGATAATAAATTTTTAACTGAAGAAGATAAAAATGGAATACATGAATTGCCTGAAGGAACAAAGCTTGGTATGAGTGCAATAGAAGCACTAGGACTTAATGATGAGGTAATTGATTTTGAACTAACATCTAATAGAGGAGACGAGCTTAGCATACTAGGACTTGCTTATGAATTAGGTGCTATATATGATAAGAAAGTAAAAGATATAGATTTATCTTACAAAGAAGAATCTGATTCAATAAAGGGTAAATTTAATGTTGATGTAAAAACTGATAAATGTAGTTTGTTCTTAGCTAAAAAAATAGTTAATGTAACTATTAAAGAAAGTCCAGATTTTATTAAAAATAGACTTATTGCATGTAATATTAGACCTATAAATAATGTAGTAGATATATCTAACTATGTAATGTTAGAAACAGGTCAACCACTTCATTTTTATGATGCAGATAGTCTTGGGGATACATTAGTAGTTAGAATGGCAAATGAAAATGAAAAATTAACTACTTTAGATAATGAAGAAAGAACTTTATCAAATAGTGATATAGTAATTGCAAATAAGAATAATGCAGTAGGACTTGCCGGTGTTATGGGAGGGCTTGATACAGAAGTAGAAAATACTACTAAGAATATAATTATAGAATCAGCTATATTTGATGCAGCAAGCATTAGAAAAACAAGTAAGAAAATACTTAGAAGTGAAGCATCTAATAGATTTGAAAAAGGACTTGATCCAAATAGAACATATATGGCTATTGAAAGAAGTTGTGCACTTTTAGAAAAATATGCATCAGCTAAAATATTAAAAGATACTATTATTTATGATAATATAGATAAAGAAAATAAAATTATAAATATTACTGTAGATGATATTAATAATGTATTAGGTACTAATATAGATAAAAAAGAAATAATAAGTATTTTTAATAGATTAGGTTTTGATGTTGAAGATAAAAATAGTATTATAGTAAGTGTTCCAAAAAGAAGATTAGATATCAGTATTAAAGAAGATTTAATAGAAGAAATAGGAAGAATATATGGAATAAATAATATAAAGGGAAAACTTCCTAAATTAGGTATTAGACGTGGAACATTTGATAAAACTACAAGAAATATAAAAAATAAAATGGTAAATTTAGGACTAAGTGAAGTTTTAACACAAATATTTATAAATCCTAGTGATGGTAAAAAATATACAAATGATGATTTTGAAGTAGTTAAATTATTAGATCCTTTATCAATTGAAAAAGCAGCACTAAGATATACACTAGTTCCATCACTTATGAAAGTATATGACTATAATAAATCTCATGGATTTAAGGATTTAGCTATATTTGAAATAGGTAAGGGATTTTATCTAAAAGAAAATACTTATGGTGAAGATAAAAAGTTATGTGCTTTATTATCAGGAGATTATTTTTATCAAGTAGGAAATAATATAAAATTTGATTTCTATGTAGTTAAAGGAATAGTAGAAGAATTACTAGATTATTTAGGATACAAAAATAGATATACCTTTACAATACCAAATAATATAGCTTTAGAATTCCATCCAGGAGTATATGCTGATATTAACTTGCAAGGTAAAAAAATAGGCTTTATAGGTAAATTACATCCATCTATAGCAAAAGAAGATGTATTCATATTTGAGATTAATTTAGATGAACTTTTAAATAATAGAACATCTAAAATTAAATATAAAGATATTCCAAAGTATCTAGGTATGGAAAAAGATGTTGCATTTGTAGTTGATAAAAGTATTAGTAATGAAGAGATTGTAAAAGTTATAAATAAAGCAGGAGGAAGATTGCTAACAAACGTTAATGTATTTGATATCTATAAAGGAGATAAAATAGATAATAATTGTGTATCTATAGCTTATAAATTAACATTTACTGATATTAATAAAACGCTTACTGATGAAGAAGTTATGGAAGTATTTAATAAAATTATAGCTTCAGTAACAACTAAATTTAATGCTAAATTAAGGGATAATTAAGAATTAAGAATTAATTATGCCTTTTTTTATTGACGAATTTTATTAATAATGTTACTATTATTATAGTAGGTGGAGTTATGAAAAAAAATGTATCTAAAAAAAATCTAATTATAGTTTTTTCCATACTATTTGCATTATTAATTGGTGTAATATTTACTAGTGGTATAGGTTTAAATTTACTAAGTGGCAATTCAGTTTTAGGAAGTTATTATTACTGTGAAGATCAAACGTATCAATTATCAGGCTCAAAATGTAAGAAAAAAATATATACATCACCATATTTAGTGGGTGATGTAACGCACGATAATGTAATAGACATATCTGATGTAACTTCTATTCAACTTTATTTAGCAGGTAGAAAAAATTTTGATGAATTTGATATTCGATTATCTGATGCTAATAATGATGGTGTTATCAATGATTTAGATACATCAATTATTCAAAAATATACAGTTGGAAAAATTGATAATGTAACTTATGTATCTAGTGGTGTTATTTTAGAACAAGCATACAAAATAGGAAAAGATAAATTGTGCCCATTAATGTATCACTACAGCAAAAGTAATGATAATTGTGTTTTAGTCGATGTAAAAGAAGCAATTAAAGTAGATTTTATTTACGGAGATTTAAATGAAAATCAAAAGATTGATAAAAGCGATTATGATATATTAAAAAGATATTTATCAAATTATTATAAATTTACAAGTAAACAGAAAAAAATTGCAGATATCAATAAAGATGGAAATATCGATAAAGAGGACTTAATAATAATTGAAAATGAGATATCAAATAATACAATTGTAGATGTAAAATTAACTAATGATAAAAGCAATAATTTTAATGATTTATTTATTGGTGATGATGTTACATTTAATGCAAGTTTTAAAGTAGACGGAAAAGGTAAAAAATACTATAAATGGTATCATATAGATTCTAAAAACAATATAATTGAAAGTAATTGTAAACTTATTGAAAATAATACAGTTGACAATTATAAAATTACGCTAAATACAGAAAGCGAATACGTGATACTTAAAACTTTTGATTCTGCTACTTGTGATAATATTGTTAAAGAATATAAATCAGATATAATTAAAGCACGTGAAAAGCCAAGTACAGTAGATTTAGAATATAAAGTTACTAATTTAAAGGAACAATCTAATATACTGGCTATGAATACGAAAGTACAAATAAAATCTAATTTTAAGGTTGAAGGTAATGGTAAATTTTATTACAAGAAAATAGAATATGCAAATAAAAAAGCTGTTAACACCTCTAAGTGTATACCAATTTTAAATAATTTAGAGGAAACTTCATCTTTAATGGTTAATGAAAATAACAAATATATTAAATGGAATATATATAATGATTCTGCTTGTACCAATATAATTAATAGTTTTGAAACAAACAAGTATAATCCAATAACTGGATTTAAAGTATATTCAAGCTCTAATAAAATTGTAAAAGGAGATACATTAAAACTATCAGTAAAAAGTGGAAGTAATTTAAAAAATTTAAGTGATTTAGTTATATGGAGTAGTACAAATAAAAGTATTGCGGATATAAATAAGGATGGAGTTGTAACAGGTTTAAAAGAAGGTAGTGTTATAATATCTGCTAAAATAGGAAATATAACAAATAATATAGCATTAAGTGTCGTAAATGATGCTGTAAGCTTTGAGTATACACTTAATAATAAAAATATAACAAATACAATTGTTGATAAGGATACAGTATTAAATTTTAATTCGAAATTTGAAATTAACAGTTCAAAAAAATTCTATTATAAGTGGAAAGCTATAAAGGATGGAGTAGTATACAATAGTCCATCGTGTATGGAAATAAAAAATCAGATGGAATTTAATCCAACTCTTACAATAAATGGATATGATCAATATGGGATTTGGGAGATATATAGTGATTCGTCATGTACAAATATTATAAACACATATGAGACTAACCATTACAATTATTATGCAGATTCAATAACTATCAATACAAGTTCTAAAACAATATCACTAGGAGATGATTATAAATTAACCGCATATGTAAAAACAAAATTAGATGATATAGATAAGTTAGTGAAATGGACAAGCTCTGATGTTACTGTTGCAACAGTAGATAATTCAGGAAATGTAAGTGCTAAAAAAGTGGGAAGAGCAAAGATAACTGCAAAAATTGGTTCAATGAGTGCTGAATCTATAGTTACTGTAGTAAATAAAGGAGCAGACATGACATTAAGATGTCCATCAATAGAATATAATAAAGAAGGCTCTAAAACAATAATGACTATTATCCCTACAAGTGATGTAAGAAAATATGATATATATTATTCAACAAATGATCATGTTGGATATTGGGCAAATTTTGAATTATATCAAAGTGATATTAAAAAACCTATAACTATAAATAATTTATTTAAAGGAAATTATTCTAATCAGGTAAAAATAGTTGTTTATGGTAATGATTCAACGAGTAGAAATTGTTATACTCCACCACTTACTTGGAAATGGAATACAACTTCATCAGCAAAATGTCCTACATTTACATATACTTATGATATTAATTCTAATGCTAAACAATATGATTTTAAAATTAACAATATAAAAGCAAAAAGTGGAATCAATAAGATGTCTGTTAAATTTGACGTGAAGGAAAATTTACAATATAGTTGGTATACAATAAATAAAGATGGATCATATAAATTATTTAAGACGTTTGCTTCATCATCAGCTTATGCTAAATTAAGCGTAACTGGTCAAAAGTATAATAGGAATGGGCAAGTTGTTGTTACGGATGCTAGTGGTGCAAATGTTGTATGTAAAACTAATTATATAAATAGTTTAGATATGAATTATACTAAAGTAGGTTCAACAAATATATACTATGAATCTACATTCCCAAGAGCAGATAAAAATACTGTAATTAGCGAAATGAGTAAAATGAATAATAAAAGTGCTTCTTATCTTGCTGCAACCAATGTATATTTATATTCAGAAAAAACATATTTAGATATGCATGGTAATTCATGTGGAGTATTCCAAATTGCATCAAATAATATATCTATTAGGGAATCTAAATATGCGTGTGGGGGCTCTGCTAATTCTAATTATTATAAAGGAGTAGTAAATCATGAGTTTGCTCATAGTATGGATTATATGAATGAAAGGCTTACTGGTACTAGTCTGGGAAGTAATAAATATAATAACAAACAGTTTAAATCATATACAGATAATTATAATAAAAATAAAAAACAATGTAATAATGACTATTGTTTAAGATATTCATCTCAATATACATATGGTGATTCATATTGGGAATTCTTAGCAGATGTAATGTCATATGACTCACATAATTTTAAAGTAAATAATGAATTAAAAAATTTAAATTTACAAATTAAAAATACATATTTAAACAATTATAATAAAAACAAAAGTAAGTTTAACGAGATAAAGGAGAGTTTTAGATGAAAAATAAGAATATTAAATATATAATAATATCAACAATAATTCTTATAATTCTTACATTTTTAATAATATTAATTAATAATCGTAAAGATAAATACTCTAATATAAAAAAAACAATATCTAATACTTTCTTTTATTTATCTTTAGATGAGTACGACAATATGAACAATATATCTGATAATTGTAAAATTTCTCTTTTATTTGATATGGAAAGTTTTAAAAAAGATAAAATCATACAGAATACTAAAGGATATAGTAAAAGTAATATTTTAAACAGCATAAAAAAAGTACTTGGCTCTAATGCTACAATTAATTTTTCAATTAATGATTTTAACACATATAATTTCTTATCTGATGATGAATGTATTTATAATGTTAATCCAACAACGTTATCATATAATAGTACTGAACAAGTTTTGTATAGAAATAATACTGAAAATAATAGAATAATTATGGTAAATTGGAATAAAGTAGAAGCAAATGGTAGCATTATTAATATGAATGCAGAAGCACTTATGATAGTAAAAAATGAAAAAGATTATAGTTTGTTTATTGATAAGGATATGAATTATAAAATTGGAGATTATAAAACTTTAAATGAAGCAAAAGATGCAGCTTTAAAAAATTATTTTAGATCATATAAATATGAATTTACTTTTAACTATGAAAATGGTAATTATGTATGGAAGAAATTTAAAAGAAATGTTACTTTATCTGATATGGTAATTGAATAAATTTTAACTTTAAAAGTTAAAATTTTTTTTATTTGCATAAAATTAAATAGGAGGACTTATGAATAATATAACTAATATAATATCAATAATTCTATTTTCGTATATAATATCTTTTCTAGTAGGAAAAGTAGTAGTAAAAGTTTTAACTAAAAATAATATTAATCAAAGGCTTAGTATATATTTAGAACAAAGACATAAAGATAAAGTAAAAACTCCAACAATGGGAGGATTGATATTTTCAATTACTTTATTAATATGTATTACTATCTTTTATATTTTAAATAAAATAACTATTACATATAATTTAATTATTGTTTTTTTTACTTTCTTTAGTTATTCATTTATTGGTTTTGTTGATGATTTTTTAATAGTAAAGAAAAACAATAATAAAGGTCTTAGTGAAAAAAGTAAATTTATATTTCAAATGCTAATAGCCATAATATTTTTTTATTTATTTTTATCAGCAAGAAATGAACCATTTATTTGGATTCGTATTTTAAATTTAAAAATTAATATTAGCTGGTATTATGGAATATTTATTTTATTTATATTAGTTGCAAGTAGTAATGCTGTTAACCTAACTGATGGATTAGATGGACTTGCAGGTGGCCTTTCTTTAATTGCATTTATAACATTTGGAATAATTACTTATAATACTCCATGGTTATCTGGTTATAAAGAGATTGCATATACTTGTTTTATCATAAGTGGTTCATTATTTGGTTTTTTAATGTTTAATATTAATCCTGCTAAAATTTTTATGGGAGATACAGGATCTCTTGCTTTAGGTGCAACACTAGGTGCGGTTGCAATTCTAACAAGATACGAATTTTTACTTGTTTTAATAGGAATAGTTTTTGTAGTTGAAACATTAACTTGTGTTATTCAAAGATTTTACTACAAATTAACTCATAAAAGATTATTTTTAATGACACCAATTCATCATTCTTTTGAAAAAAAAGGTTATAAAGAGGCTGATATAGTAAAGTCATTTTGGCTTATAGGTTTAATTGCATCCTTAATAGCTTTATCATTGGGGGCTTTTTTATGAAAAAAATTAATACAGTACTATTAATTAGTATTATAATTATATCTATATTTGGAATTATAATGATATACTCTGCATCTTATATATGGGCTGAATATAAATATAATGATCCTTTAAAATATGTTAAAAATCAGTCCTTATTCTTTTTAATTGGATTAATATTATTGTATTTGTTTAGTAAATTAGATTATAAATGGTATTATAAAAATTCTAATAAAATATTATTAGTTTGTTTTATTTTGCTTATTCTAGTTTTAATACCAGGTATTGGTAGCATTAGAAATGGTTCACGTAGCTGGTTTGGAATAGGACCATTTGGAATACAACCATCAGAGGCTGCAAAAATAGGATTAATTATTTTTACATCAAAATATTTATCTAATAATGAAAATGAGATTAAAAATATAAAAAAAGGCGTATTACCTATATTAGGTATTACATTATTAATTTTTTTCATAATAATGCTTCAACCTGATTTTGGAACAGGTACAATACTTGTTATGTCTATTATAGGTCTTCTATTTGTTGGAGGAGTAAGTTTAAAATTCTTTTTAAAAGTTGGTTTAATTGGTGTAGCTGGCGTAATAGGATTGATAATAATTGCTCCATATAGATTAGCAAGAATTCTATCATTTGTAGATCCCTGGAAAGATCCATTAGGTAGTGGATTTCAAATAATTCAGAGTATGTACGCAATAGGACCAGCTGGTTTATTTGGCATGGGTTTTGGTAATTCTATTCAAAAGCATTTTTATTTACCTGAACCACAAACAGATTTTATTTTTTCAATTATTTCAGAAGAATTTGGATTTCTTGGTGTAATTATTGTTACTGTTTTGTTTTTAATTATTATAATATCTTGTTTTAATATAAGTATAAAAGCAAATAATTTATTTTCAAAGTATCTAGCATTTGGAATAACATTTCAATTTTCATTTCAAGCACTTATGAATTTGATGGTTGTAGTGGGACTTATTCCAGTAACAGGAGTAACATTACCTTTTTTATCTTATGGAGGTTCTAGTTTACTTATCAGCATGTCAAGCATGGGGATTTTGCTTAATATAAGTAGAGAATAATTTTGAGTTTCGGTAAAATTTGTAAAGAAATGAGAAAAAAGTTTCCAAAAGAAAATCCAATTACTTTATTTGATGATTCAGATATAGCAAAATATGGTAAGAATTTTGAAGATTTAGACTAAGTAACAGATACTTTTAGTCAAAATAAGGAGGTTGTTTCAGGTTATCATGTATGTGAGTCTGTTATACTTACAAAAAAGTAAAAGCAGTCAATAAGTGTATATAGTAAGATTATATTTTTCAAGATAGAGAATTGAGGAATACTTTAGAATAAAAAACAAAAGTATGATTTTGAAAATATGCGAGTAAGAACATTGAAATCAATTAATAATTTGAACTTATTATTAAGACTTGTTATGAGATTATTAAGCAAATTAGTAGAAGAAATAGATAGAAAATTACTTACGATAAAAATAATTGAAAAAAGAAAACTATTTAGAAATAATGTAGTATTATATCTAAGTCAAGTATCTAGAGGCATAGGTAAAATATTATCTTATGCAAGATGTGGTATAAAAGAGTTTCAAAATATAGAAGTTAGAGAAAAAATAAATAGCTGTCTTTACGAATATGATTTATATAAATTAATTGTAGTAGTGAAAAAAAGAGAATTTTATAATGTTCTGCGTTAGCGTAAAAAAATTTTTTTATAGATAAATTTTAAAAATCCAAATATTTTTATTATATTGTTTTATTAAAGAATTATCTGTTAAATACATAGGTTTTGTAACTTATGTTTTTTTTATTTAGATAAAAATATGTTATTAGTGTAGATGATTTTTTCAGCAATTGCGTCCAACTCTACACTAAATTGATAGTAAACATTAATTCATTTGATAATATCCATCTTGAGTTAGTAACATATTTATCATTTTTTAAATTTGCAGTATATTATTTAGATCCATAATTTATGTAGCAACTATAATGTTGCTTTTGTTCTTGAATAAAAGTGGAAAAATATTAAAATAAGCGAGATTAAAAACTAGTTTAACTTTACAAGAACTTTCTAATATTTCTATCTCTACACTTAGCAAGATGGAAAATGATAAGATAAGAAATGTTAGTAGTATTTATTTATATAAATTAAATAATATATTAAATATTGATTATGAATATTTAACAAGGCAAAGCTGGGATATATGTCCTAACTTTTTTATTAATGGAATCATAAATTTGCAAATAAATAAGATACACAACGAAGATTGTCTTGAAGGTATTAAAAAAATATTGATCTATATGTCATGAATTAACTAAGTTATAAAATGAATTAAAAGAAAGAAATTTAGTTAATGGCTATGATTTATCTATCTTAGATGAACCAATAAGAGTTATGAAAGAAATAAATATTTATATATGGTGAAATGGCAGATAAATACCTACTTACATGAAGTATTTCATTTAGAGATAGATAATGGCAATAATACTAAATCTACTATTGAAATTCATTTAAAGAATCCTTTAGAAAAAGATATAATTAATTTTTTAAATGAAATAGGTGAGGAGTTTATTAAGCATTATGATATTAGAAACTTAGTTGAAGATTCAGTATATGTATATAATCGTGATATAGATGAGATGCAAAAGGAACTAAATCAAATAGATAATGATATAAAAAAAAGATAAATATTCTTTCTAATTTATATAATGATAAATTAGAAAGAATTATATCTATTGATGTATATAAAAGTCTATCAGATAATCATGAAAAAGAATTAGGACAATTAAAAATTAAAAAAGAAGAAATAGAAAAAAATTAAAAATATTTTCTGATAAGCGGGAAGAAAAATAATTTACTAAATGTCGTGAAGCAGTAGAAAATTTTATGAAATTAAAAACTCCATCTAGGAGTACTATTAAAAATTTGATTAGTAGAATTGTTGTATATGATAATGGTAATGAAAAAGAAGTTAAAGTATTTTTTAAGTTTAAGGAACTTACTAATATAGCCAGTAAGTTAATTTAATACCTTAAATGTTATAACAAAAGTATGTGTAACCCTTTATTTTTTTATAACTCTAAAAGGGCTAAGGGGTAAATCCTGCTAGGTAACTGATTACGACAAAGAAAGAAATCCTTTATTTATAAAGGGTTTAGGGAGTTTGATAAAAATTAAAAATTGTAAAAAAATGATAAAATTAACAAAAATATTAAAAAAATACAAAATTTTGCAGATAAAAATAGGGGTAATTTTACCATTACTGCAAAGAAGTTGATTTGAGCAATACCAAAAATACCTCACTTATTTTTGGAGGATAAAATGATAAGAAAAATTGATGTTGGAAGTGTTTTTGGTAATGCCCAAAGAACTAGTTATGAATATATGAAATTATTAAATAATAAAAAAAATGGCAATTTTAAAACACTCGTTATAGATGATAAAGATGGTCTTCATATGTTACCTTTTGCTAATCATGGATCAAAAGTAGTAATGTATGAACCAAATGGAGTATATATAAATGGTGGTATAGTAGATAATATAAATATTACACCTATAACAAATAGAAAAGATTATAATAAAGTAAAAGATAAAATAGAAATAAGAATTAAAAATTTTTATGAAACAAGAGTTTCTGAAAAATATGATTTTGTATATTGCTATCGTTCTTTACATGAAAAACATAATAAAAAAATTCCTATGAAAAGGAAAATAAGAAAGCTATTATCATCAGTTAAGAATGATGGATATATTTATATTTTTTATCATATGGCTAAAAAAGAATCTGATATTAGTAATTTTTCTAGGAATCAATATTTAAGAAAAGGAGAAATGCAAGGTTATTTTGATCCAAAAATTTGGAACATAATATCTATCGTAGAAAATGATCACTGTACTAATCATAAAGGACGTTCATATCATAAGAAAAATCATGAGCATAGAGTTGGCCATATATTTGCAAAAAAGAAAAATACAAGATTAGTGCATAAGTATTATTATGAAATAATTGGTGTTAAATAAGAAGACGTTAAATTCTAAGTAAAGTGCACATTAATTGTGCACTTTCAAAAACAATCAAATATTAAATAGTATATAGTCAAATGAAAAGTTAAATTTCAGTTTTTATAAGAAATAAGCGATTGTAAGACTAAATTGGTAGTTTTTGTAAAAAAAATACCAATTTTTATTTAAATATGGTATAATTGATATATAAGTTAAGGAATTTATATTTGATGAAAAGATTATTCAAGTTTAGTTTAGATTTATTTTGGAGTTATTTAATTTAAAACAAATGATAAAAATAGATATAACAATTAGATTAGAGGTGATAATGTGAATATAAGAAAAGTCAATATAAATGATTATAAAGATGTAATTAATTTGTACAAACAATTATTTGATGCTGAAAAAGTTTTTGATAATAATATAGTAAGGACATATAATAGAGAGTATTTATTATAAAGAGAAGGTGTTGTATCTAGATCATTTATGTGTAGATGAAAAATACAGAAACAATGAAGTAGGTTCAAAACTAATCGAAGAGTTTAGTAAAGCATCAAAAAAGAAAGGTGTTAAATATATAAAATTAAATGCTTTTGAAAATAATATACCTGCGGTTAGTCTTTATAATAAACACGGATTTGAAAACTATTCAATTTATTATATGAAGAAAATTTAGATAAAAGAAGAATTATTTATGAGTGAAATAGAAAAAATGTTTTTTTGAAATATAAACTAATAACTTTTAACAAAAAAAATAGTTTTCTTTGGAAAAGATGCTATACTTTTTCAATGTAAAACTCGAAATATAGATTAGGAAGAAAATGAAAAAATAGGAAATGAGGTAAATATGGAAGAATTAAATAAATTATATGAATTAAGAAAAAAAATTGAATTAAAACTAGAACAATTAGGTGAAGAGTTAGATGTTCTAGATTATGATGATGATGAGTATTCTAGCGTTTTAGATATGACAGAAGAACTTGAAGAAGAAATATATAAAATAGATGAAGCAATAATTATGACAAAAAATCCAGATGCTAGTAATGATAAAATAGATTTAAAGAAAAATATACACAAAGGCGGAAAATTTGGTGAGTACTATATTTTATTGCATGGAACTAATACCAAAGTTGGACAAATAGGTTTTTATAGTAAAGAATCTGTCGGTGGATTAATATATGAAGAATATAGAGGAAATCATTATTTATATGAAGCTTTAAATTTATTATCTCAAATATTATATAATAATGGTATAGAATGTTTTTATCCGATAATTCATAAAGACAATATAGCATCCATAAAATTAGTAGAAAGATATGGAGGAAGATTAATAAAAGAATTAGATGGTGGTCTAGTACAATATGAGTGTAAAACAAATCCAAAAGAATTAGAAGAAGAAACAAATAAAAAGATATAATCAAATACTAAATAGTAGTTTAGAAATGTAAATGGGAATGATAATCAATAATAAAAAAACATGCTAAAAAGAATTTAGTGAATGATGTTTATCACATCATAACAAAAAGTCGTAGATATCTACGACTTTTGCTCTACATGGAACTAATAGATGAGAAAATAGGAAATCATATACCTTCTTTAATAGTATATTTCAAGAAATAATTATGTTTGTTTTTGAATTTCAATAAAATAGAATTATTTATTTTCAAAACTTTATAATGAAAATAAATTTATAAAAATCTGCCAATACTTTCATTGCTTCACAACAAAATGTGTTACGATTTTTACTTCTTTTTTAATACTAATCTTTTAATATCCTTTCTTGAATTAAATCTTAACTCATCTAATTCTCCTTGTAATAATTCTATTGTTGCCTCAGGATTAGATTGTAATAAATTTTTCATTAATTTTAAATATTTTGTTTGTTGTGCCTTTGTTTCTAATATAAGTTGTGTATCCTCATTGTATCTTTTTTGAGTTTTTATAAATTCATCTAATTTATCTTTTTCTATGAAAAGGTCATGTTTATTAATTGAATTAGATGATACTTTAGATGCTTTAGAATTAACTAGAGAACAAATTGTTAATAGTATTACTTTGAGTCATGGATTAGAACTTGCTAGAAAAGAAGTTTTGCATAAATATTCTCTGGAGGAGTATGAATTATAGCAATAGATTAACGAGGGATAGATAATGAATTTATCCCTTTTAATTTTATTGCTATTTATTGTTTTATTTATTATAGGTTTTATGTATATAATATGTAAAACATTGTTGACATAAAATAAGATTCATTATAAAATTATATTACAATAGGAGGAAATATGGAAGGTAAAGAATTAAAAGATTTAAGCGATAAAGAAGAAGAGAAAGTAAGAAAAATTTTATCTGAAGGTGAAATAGTTGAAAAAAGTTCAGTAGAAGATGATGCAATTATTGCAGAAAAAATAAGAAAAGGCGAAATTATGTCGATTACTTTAATAGAAAAGTTTAAACTGCTCACAGAAAGAAAATTAAGAAAAACTCAAAAACAAGTAGTCTTCGACTTTGGAAGGAACATTTCTATTGAAAGAATTGCTGATGACAAAATAAAAATAACTATTGGAAAAGAAAAGATTGTTGTTACAGATAATCAAGCAAAAAGAATGATATCCAATGGATTTGCAAACCAAGAATATGTAAGTGTTAAAGGAGTATGCAAAAAAGAAGTATGGGAGATGGAAAGTCAAAAAGATTCAGTAAAAGGAATAATTGCAGCAGGTGTTGCTGTAGCTATTGTTGCTATACCAATTATTATTAAGGGATGTGATACACTTAGCAAAAATATTTCTGATCCAGCCCCTATTAAAACTATATCTGAAACTATTGATTATATTGATCCTGTTCCACCAACTTATCCAACAGTTCCAGATTCAACACTTGAACCAACAGATATATTTAGGCTTTTTGAAAATATAAAATGGGTGCCTGGCACAACACAACAATATGAATGGTCATCAATTGAAGATAGTGATATACTTGGTGTTGATAATATACTAAATGCTGATACAATTAATAAGGAAATGCAAGAAAATGCTAAATTATTATCAGATATAAATGAGTTTGAAAAAAAATATAATGGTATAAATGTTAATTCAGATAATTATGATGAATTTATAAAAGAAGCACAAAATTTAATGGAAAGAGTAGATTTGATGCTAAAAAATTCATATCATGCGATAGAGTTTGCTGAGGTGTTAAATCAAAAAGTTATAGAAGCAAATATACCACATTCAGGGGATTTAGAAACAGAATCAGAAACAAGAAAAATAATATTAGAAGGTATTCATGCAATTCGTGTTGATTTAAATGATTTAATAAAACAATTAAATATAGGAGGAAAAACAATATAATATGAAATTAGAAGAACAAGATATAGTACGTTTTGATAATAATAGTGAATATGTAATAGTAAAAATATTAAACTATAATGATAATAGATACTTTTACTTTAAATCATTAACTAATAAAGAACCAAACTATGTATTAATGAAAGAAGCTTTAGAAAAAGGAAAATTTACTTTTAAAAAATTAGATGATGAAGAATTTGAACTTGTTAAAGATAAACTTGCTTTAAATATAACTGAATAGAGAATTTTTTCTCTTTTTTTATATATTAATTTGACAATTATAAATTTTTACAATATAATAGCACTCGCTATACGAAATTTTCTTAAATTTACTTTATAGGAAATAAAGAGGGAGGTTTTAAAGTGAGTGAGATAGAAATTTTTAATGGTAAGAATAGTAATGATAAATTTGAAAGAGTAAACTTATATGATCCAACTACAATTATGAATTATGGTAAAAGTGTACTTGAGAAAATCGATAGATTAAAAGATGATTTTTCTACTATGGATGATGAATATGAAATTGATTTTGATATGACTGAAAAAATAAAGAAAATTGATTTCTTTGAAACAGTAGAAGAAAATGAAAAGAAGAAAAAAGAAGCTGAAAGAACAAAGAAAGCATTAAATAAGAATTTCTTAATGAAAGGAATTAACAGTCTATTTAAAATAGAAGAAAAAATGCAATCTAATGTAAAAACCTATGGTGATTTATATCGTAGCTTTATAGAAAATATTGACTCTATTTCTTATGATATAGCGCAAAGAAGAAATGCAAATATTAAAAATGTTGATAAGACAAAACAATTTGTACTTGTTTTTAAACAATATACTCAAGAACTTGAAGAAGTTATTAATATTGGATATGAAGATATTGAATCCTTTGATAAAGAGGTTATTCAAAAATTAGCTGAAAATGATAGTAACTTAGATAGTACTAACTTAAAATTATTAAAAGCTAATATTGAATTCTTTAAAAGTGTACTTGTAGAATTAAAAGAGTGTCTTGCTTCTTATCAAAATGAAATATTAGAATTTGAAATGGTAAATAGAGGTACTATGGAAGTAGTAACCCGTCAAGATGCTTTTATTAGACGTTATATGTCTACTGTACGTGGTCAAGGTGCTTTAATTATTAGCACAAAAAGACAAAAAGATGATGTTGATCAATTAGATGGAATTAAAAAGGCTATTAATAGTTCTATAGAAAATAGTGCTAAACAAATTTCTGATAATATTGAAAGAATTAACAAATTAACATGTGAAAACTTTATTGAGGATAAGACATTTAAAACAATTAATGACATGTTAAAAAAAGGTGTAGAATTAATTGAAAGCTCTGATATGCGTCATAGTGAAATGCTAGATAGACGTAGTAAAACTTTAGATTTAATATCTGCTAATATGCAAAAATATAGTGATTCTATAGCTAGATTTTCAAATCCTAATTTAAAAAGCACTCCAATGATAGAATCAAGCGTAAATAATTTTGATGAAGCTGGGTATCAAAAGAAAAAGACAATTTAACTGGTGATAAAATGTTAGATAATCAATTAATAAAAATCATGAGAATTAGCCATTTACGCCTTATTTATTGTTACACAATTGATTCTAAAGATTACAGCACGCTAGATAAGTCACTTGCTATAGAAATTGTATATGGAAATAAGCAAAAACTAACATTTGATTATAAAAGTCCGTATTTTTCATATTTTTTAAATAAGATAAAAGAAGTATACAATAAAGAAAAGGATAAATATCCAATTACTTTCTTTAGTGATTTTTCAAAAGAGATAATAGAAAATTATAATATTAATAATAGTATAGATAATAATAACTATACTACAAAAAATATTTTTCCTATTAATACATCTAAGTTTGATATAGAAATTATTAAATCATATGTAATACAGGCTTTAGAATCAATTTTAAAAATAATACATGATAATATTACAAATACAAATATAATTGGTTATCGAAACAAATATGTTGCTACATATAATGTAGGTGATGAACAACATATTGTTTCTTTGTATTTAAATAAAATGAACGATAAGGTATTATTTAAAATTGGTGGAATTAATGGTAAGGGAATAACTGTAAATGGGACTATATTAATTAATAATGAATATGTAGTTACAAATTGGAAAGTAGAAAATGCGGATATTGAAGGTAAGATATATAGTGATATTGAAAATGATTTTATAGAAGAGATAATAGATCAAGATAATGTTACAGTATATTATAATCGAATAGAAAATAAAGTTAATGATATAAAGAGATTAAATGATATTATAAATCCAATAATAGGTATTAGTTTTGATAATTGTATTAAGACAAATAAAAAAAGTTATTTATTAAAAAGTGAATCAAAAAAAGATATGCATATTTTAAGAAACTTCTGTCATATAGTGTTTGAAGATAACTTTATAAATATAATTTATACTAAAGTAGAAGGCTATATGAAATATGATGATAAACTGTTTATACCTACAATAATTGATAAAAGAATTTATAATATAATCAATTTAAATAATGAAAAACTAATTCAAGAATATAACTTTACTAATAATAAATACTTATACAAAATATTTGATGGAAATAATTTAAATGATTTTGATATAAGTAATTATGATAGTATAGAAGAAATTAAAAATAGGGGGGATAATAGTGGGCCTATTAGACGTATTTAATAAAAAAGATGATGATAAAATAGAATTATTAAAAAGAGAAATAATTAATGATTATGGTAAGGAAGAACCATATAATAAATTAATTAATTATATAGAAACTAAAAATTATATATATGATTATTCATTAATAAATGAAGATGATATGATAAAAATATTTAGAATTATGGCTAAATTACTTCAAGATAATAATAATATAATTGAGAATGTAAAATTATTCTATGATGCAGTTTTATTATCGTCAGAACAAAAAGATGTAGATTTATTTATTAAATCATTAGATAAATGTAAGAATAAAAATTTTATTGTATTATTTAAAAATACAGTAGAATTATTTAATGATAAATCAATTTGCATAAATCTAATTGATTCGTTTATAAAAAAAGGATATAGTGATGAATTTATAAATAGTATAACTAGCTATATGATAATGGCTAGACCATACTATGTAGATGAAGTAGCATTTGAGGTTCGCACGATTAATTTATCTTTATCATTATATGAAAAATCACTTGATCTAGAAAAGTTGCTTGAAGAAATTGCTAAAGAGATTCAAAATGATAAGATGCAAGCAGGAATTTATTCTAATATCGATGAAGAAAAATTATTTGAGCTAAATAAAAAAATAGATAATACAACTAAAGAGATTAATTTACTTGATGCGAAAGTATCTAAAATAAATATTAAAATGATAAATTTAACTGTAGAAATAGAAAAAAGAATTAAGGAATTAATTAGTGATAGAACTAAAACTTTTGAAGAAAAATACGATAGCATTACTAAAATAATGGAAGATGCTAAAAATAATAGTTTGCAAGTTACAGCTGAAGCAAAAGATAAAATAGAATCTTTAGGAGAACACTATTTAGAATTATTAAGTGAAAAGGCGGTAAAAAAAGGCGTTAAAAAAGTATCTATAACTGGTGATAAAATTACTAATGTAAGTAGTAATGATACTAAAACTGTTAAAAATTATACTACTAATCTTATTTTAGATGGAAATAAATATCAAGAAATTAAAAATAATTTGAAAGTAAGTAATATGTATTTTCATAATGTATTTGATAAAGTTTTAAAATATGTATTAGTAAAAGAACCAGTTATGTTAGTAGGACCTACTGGTTGTGGTAAAACATATATATTTAAACAAATTTCAGGAATATTAAATTTAAGATTATATGACTTGGGATTTGTTAGTGATGAGTATACAATAATTAGAGGATATAATGATGCTAATGGGAACTTTGTAAAAACTCCATTTTATGATGCTTTAAAAAATGGTGGAATATGTTTATTTGATGAGATAGATAATAGTGAATCAAAAGCATTAATAGAGCTTCATAAAGTAATAGATGGATCAGGATATAGACCATATATATTTCCAAATGGAGAAGAAGTATATCCACATCCTAACTTTACAGTAGTTGCAACATCTAATACTTGGGGAGATGGCCAGGATAGAAATTATGTAGCTCGTGAAAAACTAGATAAAGCATCTTTAGGAAGATTTACAAGATTAAAATTTGATTATGATGAAAAATTAAATGAAAAAATTCTTTCAAACTATCCTGATATTTTAGATATTGTAAAATATTATAATTTAGCTTTACAACAAAGAGGTAGTGACGAAATTTTAACGACAAAAGATTTAGGACGTATTAAATATTTTATGGAAGGTGGACTTGTTAGTTGGACTGATATTATTGATGATAAATTGATAAGAAATCTTCCACTAGATGTGCTTAATGCTATAATAAATACTATGGATCAAAATATAAAAAATAATATAAAGTATGAAGAATTTAAAAAGAAAGTAAAGAGTATGTAATATGGCTTTTAAAATTGAAAAAAAAGACGATAAAACTATTTATAACTATGAATTTAGTGGGTTAAACGAACTTGCAAGTTATATAGAAAAAACTAAAATAAATAATAAGAGTTTTAACTCTTTAGCCAGTAATGATAATAATTATAACTTTTTTAAAACAAACAATTTTGAAGAAGCTATAAACCTTTGTAAAACTGGAGTTTCACCAGATAGTATTAAAGAGTTTTTAAATATTAGTAATAATCTTGAAGCAAAATTACCGGATTTAACTAAAGATAGATCTATTATAGAAAATGTATATGGAATAAGACCAAATGTACAAAAGTTTTTAAGAGGTAATCCTAAATCTATGTACTCACTTAAAAGATTTACACCAAAAGGAATTATAGATGTGTATTACAATGTGTCAATAAAAGCAACAACTGATCAATCTATAATATTAAAAAGAGGAATATGTTCAATACAACTTGTTAAATTATTAGAAAAATTAGGATATATAGTATCATTTAATTTAATTTCATTATCTAAAGTTGATTATGAGTATACATATGTTAATGTAAAAATAAAAAATGATAATGAAAAAATAGATTCTGTAACTAGCTATTTTCCAATGTGTCATCCATCATTTCCAAGAAGAATTATTTTTAGATTAAAAGAAGTTACTCCATATTTAGATGTTTATCAAAATTATGGATATGTAGTGGATTTAGAAGAATTTATTAAAGACGATAATAATAGTAAGAAAATAATTATTCCATCGACAGATATATTTGCAAACTCAAGCGGTAATATTGAAGACTATTTTATGGATTTATGTAAAAATGTTAATATAGAGAAGTATTTAAACGAACAAGAACAGTTAGATTTTGATACTAAAGAGAAAAAACTAGTTATAAGGAGATATTAAATGAAAAAGATAAAATTATCTAAAAAAGATGAAGAAAAATGGCTAGAATTAATAAGAAGAAATAAAAGAGAATTTATTATAAAATTATACGAATATTTAGAGTATAAAGAAGATTGTGATTTAATTATTAGTAATCATTTAATTACGGAACTTATACTAGATAAAATAGAAGTAAAAGATGAAAAAAATGAATATGTATTTTATAAATATAAATTTATAGATGATGAATATATTAAAGATACAATTAGTAAGTTATGCCAGTTTATTAAACTAAATAATTTTAAATATAATAATTTAGTTCTTAATCAAAACGCAATCGATATTATGCAGGAAAATGATATCGTAATTGATTTAGATAAGATATATGAAAAAAATATTGAATATTTAGAAATAGAAAATTGTATTATAGAAGGATCATTTGATGGATATTTAATTAAAGGTGCTACTATTAAAGATAATAAAACTAAATCTGGAGATATGATAAAAATTAACCCACAAAAAATATTAGATAAAAATTTTTATGAATGTGAAATAAGTAATGTAGAATTTTTAGATAATTTTGATAATTGTAATATTTCAAGTATGGATATAAGTGATTCAAAGGGAGTAGTTATTAATCCTCAAAAAGTAAAATATAAAAATTTGAGTAATTGTAATATTTCTAATGCTAAATTTATATCTTCTCTAGATAACTGCAATATCGATAATATTCGATTATATGATGTAGAGGGTGCATTTGTAAATGCCGAAAACTTAGAATTTCATCATTTTGATAATGATATTGATTTTGAAGTTATTAATATTATTGTAAATAATAATACAGGTTTTAATGTATTAAAATCATATATTCCACATTTATCATATGATGCTTTTGATGGTGCAACCATTACTTGTAATTCAGATATAAAAAATAAACTTATATATTTATTTGAAGAAAATGGTATAGAATATGACGATATAATTTTTAATACTACAAATTTAGATTTAGATACGGTACTAAAAAACACATTAAAAATTGTTGATGATGAAAAAGGAAAAACTAAGAAAAAGAGTTTTTTTAGAAGGAACAGGGACTAATTATGAAAATAATAAAATTATCTAAATTAGATGAAGAAAAATGGTTAGAAGATATAAAAAGTGATAGAGAAGAATTTTTATGTAGATTGCGTAGAATACTTTTACAAAGAGATAATAATATAAAAATTAAAGCAAGCAATGATTTGTTAACTGCTCTTTTTTTAGATTGCCATAATATAGAAAATAGTAACAATGAATATAAAGAATATTATTATACTTTTTTAAATTATCAAAGCATAGATAATACAACAATTAATTATATTCTTAGTAAATTTGATTTAACTGGTTTTAAATATCATAATTTAAAGTTAGATAATAATGCTTTAAAAATTATGAGTGATTGTAAAATAGTGCTTGATTTAAATAATTTATATGGTAAAGATTTATCATATTGTAGAATTGAACTGTTAAAAATATCAGGTAGTTTTGATGGATTTAAATTAAATAATGCATATATTATTAATAATACTGATGTAAATGGTAATAAAATTAAGATAAATCCGCAAAATGCCTTTAATAAGGATTTATCTTCATGTGTTATAAATAATGTTATATTTACAGATAATTTTGATAATTGTGATATTAAAAATATTGTTTTAAAAAATAATGAAAATGTAATTATAGATCCTAAAAAGATAAAAGATGCCTCACTTTATAATTGTAAGATTAGTGATGCTAAATTTACTGATTCGCTAGATAATTGTGATATTAGAAATATGCAATTAGAAAATGTAGAAAATGCTTATTTAGAGTATAGTAAAAATTTCAATAATCCTGATGTTAATTTTTATTTTAATAGTATAAAAGTATTAATAAAAAACAATGAACAGTTTGAAATGATAAAAGAAGCATTTAATTGGAGTTATACTCGTCAAAGATTTTCAGATGTAACGATTGTTTGTAATTTAAAACAAATGAATTTTTTTACTTCATACAAAAATAATATGAATATAAAATATGAAATACTAAATTCTACTATGGATGATGATATATTAAGTGCTCTAGGCACTGTAGTTGATTTAGATCATGATGATATTCTAGATAGTCCTAAAGAGAAAAAGAAAAGTTTATTTGATATTTTTAAAAGGAGGTAACCATGCAGATAATAAAATTAACTGAAACTCAAGAAAATGATTGGTTACAATATTTAAAAAATGATAGAGAAGAGTTTTTACTTAGGCTTTTGAATAAATTAGTTAATAAAAAAGATATTAAACTTAGTTTAAGTTCAACACTTATGAGAGAGTTATTAATTGAAAGTGAAGAATTATCTACAGATAATAATGAATATAAGGAATATGTTGATTCATTTAGAGATATTGAAGAAAACAATTTATTAAATGAATTATGTAAATATTTAGATTTTAAAAATTTAAAATATCATAATCTAAAATTAAATAGTTATAATAAATCAATACTAAAAAAATATAATGTTCCTATTGACTTAGATCAAATATTTAAAAAAGATTTATCGCATCATGAATTTGATGGATTTATATTTAAAGGTTCATTTGATAATTGTAAATTAGATAAAGCAATATTTAAAAATAATTTGGATGTAAATGGCAATAAGATTAAAATAAATCCACAAAATATAAAAGATAAAAACTTTGAAAAGTGTACATTTGAAAATGTTAAATTTACAGATAATTTTGATTATTGCAACATTGATGGAATAAGTATAAAAAATTGTGATAATGTATTAATTAATCCTAAGAAAACAAAAAATAGTAATTTTGCTACTTGTACATTTGAAGGAGTTAAATTTACAGATAATTTTGATAATTGTAATATTGCTGGAATAAATATAAAAAATTGTGATAATGTATTAATTAATCCGCAAAATGTAAAAGATAAAGGTTTATATTGCTGCACTCTTGAAAATGTAGAATTTATAGGTAATTTTGATGATTGTGATATTGAAGAAATAACTATAAAAAAGTGTAAAAATGTATTAATTAATCCACAAAAAATAAAAAATAAAAGTTTAAAAGGTGTATATATAGAAGATGCTAAATTTACAGATTCAATTAATGATTGTAATATAAGAAAAGTTTCTTTAAAAAATGTAGACAATATATTTGTTGATGCAGATCATTTTAGAATCTATTATTATAATGATGTTGTAAATTGCAGTTCATTAGTGATTTATGTAAAAAATGAGCAAGGTGTTTTTAATTTATTAAGTAATAAACGATATTTAAACATTGACAATACAACAAAAATTATATGCTATTTAAAATATCAAGTCGAGCTTATGCAAAATAAATGTTTTAAAAATTGTAATTATGAGATAATTTCTACTGATATGGATAATTCTTTAAATGATGTTTTTGCAAGTGTAAAAGCTGAACCACAAAACCAAATTAAGCAAAAAAAGAAAACTCTTTTTGATATTTTTAAAAGAAAATAATTAAATTAATAATCATAGGAGAGTAAATATGGAAGTAATAGAATTAACCAGTGGAGAAGAATTAGAATTATTAAAATATATAACAGATGATAAAATAGAATTTTTAGCTTACTTACAATCACAACTTGAAAATAGAAATGTAATATTAAAGTTAAGTAATGATTTTCTAAGAAACTTGATTATGGAATGCGAGTATGTATTTGATACATATAATGAATACAAAATACCAGTATATAAATTTAGAAAAATTGGTTTTTGTATCAATAATATTGATTTAAGCAATTTTAACTATGATAGATTAATAATTGATCAAGATTCAATAGCTTTTATGAGGAAAAAAAATATAGTAATAGATTTTGATAAGTTATATAAAAAAGAATTAACTGATTTGATATTTTCAGATTGTATAATTAATGGATCACTTGATAATTTCATATTAAATAATGTACAAATTACTGATTGTAAAGATATTAAAGGTAAGAATATAAAAATTAATCCTCAAAAAATACGAAACAAAGAATTAAAAGGATGCTATTTTTCTGATATTAAATTTACAGGTAATTTTGATAATTGCGATATTACATCAATTAGAATTGAAAACTGTGAAAACGCATTAATAAATTTAAATCTACTTAAAAATAATTCTCTTCATAATTGTCACTTTCAGTCTGTCAAATTTATAGGTAATTTTGATTCATATGATATTAGTGGTATACATTTAGTTGATTGTAAAGATGTATTAATAAATCCGCAAAAAGTTTTAAATAAAGATTTATCAAATGTAACTATAATAGGTGCAACTTTTACTGATTCGCTTGATAATTGTATCCTAAGAAAAATTAATATTAGAAATTCTAAAGGTTTATTTGCTCATGCTAAATATTTTAATTTTACTGTAATGGAAAACGAAAAACATCATATAGACTCTATGACGTTATTTGTTTTAGATGATGAAGATTTAAAATGTGCAGAAGATGATGAAGATGTAAATTTTATTTCAGATGATATTATTGTTTGTAAATTAAAATATAAATATATCTTAGAAAGAAATTATCATTATAGATCAGCACACTTTAAAGTTGAAGAATATGAATATGAAAAAAATATTAATAGTTTTCTAGATAGCTTTGATAAAGATATAGTACCAAATACTACTGAAAAACAAATGGTAAAATCAAAAAATAATAAAAAATTTTATGAGAGATTATTTAAAAAATGATTGTAATGTTTGAAGAAATAAATGAAATAGCAGGATTTAAAATAACAGATTTTGAAATATTAGATGTAGTAGATGATATAAATGATTCAGAAAAAAGATTAAGAAAGTGATAATGTGGAATATTTAATATATAATGAAATTGTTTTTAATGATCAAAAACAAATAGAATATGAAGTAAAAGAAGTTCATGATAATTTTATAGAGATAAGAGGTTCAATTAACTTATTAGGAACTGCTGATTTAAATGGGAATGTATTAATAAAACCTACTTTTCATCGAATAGATAAAATTGGGGATTTTTATTTAACTAATAGAGAATATAGAAAAGGCCTATTAGATAAAAACGGATTTGAAATAGTGAAACCAAAATATAAGGATATATATACATTCAAAAATAAAAGAGCAATAGTTATAGATGAAAATGGTTTATATGGAATTATTGATGATAAAGGTATAGAAATAGTAAAACCAAAATATAAAATTATTATAAGGAGTAATAATTCTTTTATTGCTAGCATTAATGATTTACAATGTGTTATAGATATAAATGGTAAAATTATTATTGATAATAAGAAATATCATTATAGTTTTTTAGGTGATGATTTATATAAATATCATAAATTTTATATTGATTCCAAAAGAAAATCAGGAATATTATCTAAGGATAAAGTTTTAACAAAAGATAAATATGATAATATACAATATTTAAATGAAGATAGATTTTTAGTAGAAAAAGGTGCGCTTTTTAAATATATAATAGATAAAAATGGTAAGAAGATATTAACATTACCATATATGAAAACCCGTATTTATCAAGATAGCAATGTAATTGTTGTAGAAAATGATAATAAAGATTGTATTGAACTTGTAACTGATGGTGGAAAAACTTATGTGTCTCTTCTTCAAGTTGTCTATTTATCTGATTTTCACTTTAATATTGCAATAGCTAATATGAAAAATGGTAGATATACTCTAATAAATAATAAAGGTGAAGATATAATGGATGAGGATTTTTACTTTATTTGGTATGACGAGGAAAAGAAGTGCTTTATTTTATATAATAATTCTAAAGATATAGAAAAATATGTTTATGAAGATTGTATAGTCCCATTTTGTGAAATGGATAATAATGATGAAAGAAAAATTAATTGGGTTGATTATTCAAAATATAAATCAGTACAAAAGCTAGATTGTGATACAGTTATTGCACATGATAATTCTAATTCATATTTTGTATCAAAAGATGGTTCTATAAATAAATTAGATGGGATTTATAAAGTAATTGATATATTAAATAATTATGTAGTTTTATCATATAATTTTAATAGAAGATTATATTATATGTTATGTAATTTAAAGGGTGAAATAATTATTCCACTTTTAGATAAAAGGATATTTATGCTAAATAATAATACATTAATTATTGATAATCATATTATTGATTTTAATTGTGAATATTTAAACTGTAGCTATAAATACACAGTAGATGTAAATTATGATTCTATATATAATAAATTAGTATTTGATACAAAAGAGGAATGTGAAGAATATATAAATAAAGTAAAATCTTGGTATCAAGAAAAAGAAAAAAAAGAAAACGAATTAGATAATGATCTTGAAATGTTAGTTAGTATGTCATATGAAGATTATATAGAAGATTTAGAAAATAAAAAAATGATAAAATCATTAGAAAGATGGTTATAGTATGGATATTAGTGTTGATTATAAGTTTTATAATGAAATTAATAATAAAAAAATAACTAACTATAATATTTCAAAGATAAGTGAAGATATTATAATAATTATGGATAATAATTCTTACGGATTTATTAACGTTGATAATAACATAACTATTAATCCAAAATATGAATATATATCAGATTTTAATAATGGAATTGCTGTATTTAAAAGTAATATGCTTTATGGTTTAATTAATAAATATGGCGATATTGTCATACCTCCTACTTACTATCATATAGCATATATACATAGTGGATATTATAAAGCCAGTCCATATATGGGTAAAATTGATTATCATATAATTGATACAACAGGAAAAATATTATACGAAGGAACTAATCTTGATTATATTATATATAATGATAATAGTATAATAATGAAAGAAATATATAGAACAAAAAAATTATGTGATAAAAATTTTAATCCTATTTCTAAAAATTATTTAAATATTGATAAACCAACAAATGGTCTTTTAAAAGTACGTAGTTTAAAAAAAAGTAATTCAAATAAATTAGGAGATATATATGGAATAATTGATGAAGAAGGTAACGAATTAATTAAACCAAAATATAAATCTATTTCTATAATTGATAATAATAGATTAATGGTTATAGATAAGAAAGATAGAGTAAGAATTATTAATTTAGAAGAGAAAACATTAAAAAAGATAAATATTAATTATAGCGAAATTGGGATTTTTGAAAATGATAAAGCAATCTGTAGTCTAAATGACAAAGATGGTATAATCGACAGTAATGGTCTTACTATAGTTGAAAATACTTATGATTGGATAGGAAGATTAAGTGATGGTAATTATCGCGTTTTTTTAAACGGAAAATATGGTATTATCGATAGTAATGGTAATTTAATTACGGATATATTATATGATTCAATCGGATTATTTAAAAATGGTAATTATTGTTTGAGAATAGGAAATAAGATTATAGTTACAACAAATACAGGAAAAATAATCTTTAATATAGAAGATTATAATATGACTGAAACTTCCTTTGGATATAAACTAGAAAAATATACCAGTCCACTGCGTAATGAAATTATTTTAATTAATTCATCTGGAATAGAATTATCACGTAAAAAAAGTGTTGTATCATGTGATATTCTAGATAATTACGTTATATGGAACTATTTAGATGGGAAGGAATTAACAGATATATATGGTAACAATATTATTCCACAAATAAATTGTGATATGTGTTTTTTAGATAATAAAAGAGTAATTGTTAATAATACTATTATCAATTTGAATCAAGAATATTTAGATTTAAATATTATTTATAAATTAGAGATAAAATATAATAATAAAATATTTATAGAATCATTTAAAAGTGAAGAAGAGAGAATGTGTTATAAAAATTATTTTCAAGAGCGTGTAGTTAATAAAATAAAACAATTAAGTGAAGAAACCAAAAAAGCTATACAGAAGCTAGATGAAAATTTAAAAAACGAGTCTTTAGAACTATTAAATAATTCAATGGAAAATTTTCAAAAGTCTAAATTAAAAAAATAATATATATTAGATAAAAATAGGTGAAATATGAATTTTGAAACAAGAGAAATTGTTAATACTATAAATTATAAAAAAATAACAGATTTGCATATTTTTAAAATATCAAATAATATTCTATACTATCAAAAAGATAACAAAATAGGTCTAATAGATAGAAATGGAAAAATAATAAAAGAAGCGATATATGATAAAATAGGAGACTTTTTAGGTGATTGTGCTAAAGTTGAGTTAGATGGTCAAGAAGGATTAATAGATATAAATGGTAATGTAATTATCAATCCAATATACTATAATCTTAAATATATTAAAGGCTATAATATTTCTATTTGTAATTATAGAGACTTAATAAATAATAATGGAATAGATGTACTTGATACATTTAAAAAATTTTATGAGATAAGATTTATTGATTATCTTGGTAGTGGGTTATTTAGAATAGTATCAAAAAAAGATAAAACTTGTATTGTAAATTATGAAGGGAAAATTATTAGAAAATTATCTCGCTCAGATGGTATTTATACTGTATTTAAAAATAAATATTTAGTAAAAACAAATTCTTTTAAAAGATATATTTATAATTTAAATGGAGATGAAATATTTTCTACAACAGGTATTTTAATTGATATTATTAATGATGATTTTTTGATAGCTAAAAATGATGTCATTAAAATATTAGATAAAAATGGTGCTTTAAAGGATAAAATTTCATTAAAGACTAATTATAGAGACTATTCTAAAGGCAATATATTACTTTCTAAAAACAATAAAAATTATATATCATTAATAAATAATAAAGAGGAGTTTTCATTTAAAACTGGCAAATATGAAGAAATTACTACATTTGAAGAAGATAAAATAATTATTAGAAATTATAATAATAGGACTTATAGACTTTTAAATATTAAAGGCGTAGTTTTACTTGAAGATTATAAATTTATATCAAAATTAAATGATAACTTGTATGTTGCAGAATATAATAAATTATATAAAGTTTATGATAAAAATATTCAAAGTATTATTCCATTTGATTGTACTAATATTATTCGTTTTAGTAACGATTTATATCAAGCCGAAACTAATAATGATAATTATATTTTTAATAGTTTAGGTAAAATAATTTACAAATCAGATAATACTATATATTTTGTTGATGAAAAAGATGATTTATTAGTTATTAATGATAAAGGTAAATATATTTTATTAGATAAGAATGGTGATGTTATCATTCCTAAAGTAGATAATAAAATATTAATAGTAAATAAAAATCAAATATTTGTAAATAATTGCTTAATAGATTTAAATCAAGAATATTTAAATATAAAAATAGATTATCAAGTAATAATGAATTTAGATCAATCATACATTTATTCTTTTTCATCAGAGGAAAGAAGAGAAATTGTATTAAATACAATGATTAATAATTGCAAATATTTAATGGAAAATATGCAAGATGAAAAAACATATAAAAAAACTAAATAAGTTTTTTTAATTAATGATGATAATATATAATTATTTGGGAGTTATTATGTATAAATATGAATATATAAACTATATTGAAAGCAGAAAAATTACAGACTTAAAAATAGTAAAATCTATTAAAGATAAATTAGTCGTTGAACAAAATTCAAAAAGAGGTGTAATTGATATAAATGGTAATGAAATAATTAAACCTATGTATGATGATGTAATAGATTATGCAAATGGATTATTTATTGTAAAAAATAATAATAAAGAAGGAATAGTTAATTTAAATAATTGTATAATTATAGATTTTATTTACAATGATTTAGAATGTTTAACAGGTTCTTATTTCTTTGGTAGATATTTTTACGATAATATAATTATAGATGCAGCTAGTAGAAATGAATATAGGAATATGAGAATAGATTCTGTCAAAGTATATGATGATTTAATTGTTGTAAAAGAACCACTAAATTATGTTTTTCTTGATAAAAATTTAAATATAATAAAGGCATTAAGAGAAAATAGTATATCAGAATTTAAAAATTCTATTGCCATAACTTCAAAATATAAAGAGGAAATATTTAGAAATAGAAAATATTTTTCCATTATAAATAAAAATGGAGATGAATTAATAAAACATAAGTATAAAGGTTTATCAATAATCGACGATAATAGGATTATGGCTATAAATAATTTAAATAAGTTATTAATTATAGATTATCAAGGGAAAGTTATAAAAAAAACTAATATAAAGGCAGATACTATTTCAGAATATAAAAATGATCATGCAATAATTAGCTATAATGGAATACATAAGCTTATAGATTCAAATGGTGTAATTATCGATCATGTTTTATCTGATTTAGATATTAGATATTTATTTAGATTAGGAGATAACTATTTAATTATAGATGAATTTATTAATGCTTTAATTGATAAAGATGGCAATTTAATATATTTTTATCCAGGTAGTCATGGTGTTAATATTTTATCTAATAACGATTATATCAATACTACTAGAGATAGATTTGAAATAATAAAAAAAGATGGTAAGTGTAAATATTCACTAGATAAAAAAAATAATATTTATAATTTAGATAATAATTATATTGTTACAAAAAATAATACAACTATATTATATGATAATGATTTTAATGAACTTACCAAAAGAAAAGGGATTATAAAAGTAAAAAAAGTTCATAATTTGCTTTTATGGAAATATAAGAATGATCTTGTAGAAATTACTGATACTTTTGGTATGACACATATTCCAAAAGGAGAGTATGAAATAATAATTATTAATGACAATAAATTAATTATAAATAATAAATTAGTTGATTTAAATAACGAGTATATAAATGTTGATTATATCTTAAATATAAATATTGATGATTCATTATATCAATATAGTTTTTCTACTGAAAAAGAAAGAAGAAGATTTCATATTTATTTTGAAAAGTTTTTAAAAGAAGAACTTAATAATATAGATGATAAACGTAAGTTTATTAATAGTGGATATCAGAAGTTATTAAAAAAATAAAAGGGAGTATAATTATGCAATATAGTATTGAAAAAAGATTAAAACTTGATAATTTTAAAAAGATAAAAAATGGTAAAGTTATTTCAGTAGAAGATAAATATATATGGTTAAAAAATGAAGATAATGCTAATTTTGTTATAGATATTAATGGAAAAAACATAGTATCATATTCATTTGATACTGCCTTTAAGCATTTAAAAGATGGATTCTTTTTAGATAAACTATTAATGGATAATGTTTATAAAGAAAACTTTCTTATTAATAATATTCATAAAATTAAATTTTATTCTGATATTCCAGTTGGTATAGATGCTTTTGATAACATGATATTACTAGATAACAATGGTTTTAAAATATCAAAATTATATTCATATATATATAATTTTTCTAATAATTATGCACCTGTTAAAGATGATACTAAAAATAAACCTAAATATGGTATTATTGATTCAACTGGTAGAGAGGTAATAGATATTAATTATGATTATATAAGTGAATTTAATAATCATGTTGCTTCATTTAAAATAAATAATAAATGGGGTATTATTAATGATGATTTAAGAATTATTACATCTAATATAAAATGCAAGAATTTAATTGCAGTAGATAGTAATAAAATGATAGTAGAAAAAAGAGGTAAAACTTTAATAATAGATTTTAATAAGAATATTATATATAAATTAAATGATAACGAGAAATATGTAATAGATTATAATAATAAAAATATATACATATATGACATTAATACTCTTAGTAGAAAAAAAATAAAAAAAGAAAATAGCGAAGGTTTAAAATCATTTGTTAATTATCTTACAATTACTAATAGTTCAATTAATAATTATGATATGATTTTAATTGACGAATATAATAAAAAAAGTCAGATTAAAGATTTTGGTATAAAAGAAATACTTTCTAATGATATATTCATATATGATGATGATCATTATGGATTAATTAATTCAAAGGAAACTAATAATAAATATAATAGCATTTCTTATACTGATAATGGGATATATATTGCATCTATTAATAATTCTTTTGGACTTATTAATAGTGATGGAACAGTTATATTACCGCTTATATATGATGTAATTAAATATTTTAAATTAGATAAGTGTTATATCGCGTATACATCTACACAAACATTACTTGATAAAAATGGTAATAAAATACATGTTTTTTCTAATAATGAAGATATTATTCAACACAAAAATAATATGACAGTAGTAAAAAGTGATAATTATGTATTATATGATAAAGAGTTTAAAGAAATAGTATCAAGTAAAGAAAAAATATTTATATTAGATGATAATAAAATTATTTTAGAAAACTGTATAATTGATTTAAATTCAGAATATATTAATTTTAATTATATGTATGAATTAACAATTAATTATAGTAATAATGAGTTAAAATATTGCTTTGATAATATGAAAGATTTATGTGAATTTCTTAATCAAATTGAATTAATAAATAATGATTATAATAAAAAATTAAAAGAATTAAATAATCAGGTAAAAAATATATATAAACAGATTAATGGAATTGAAAACGAAAAGATAACAAGTGTAAATAAAAAAATATTAAGTTTAAAAGGAAAACAAATAAAATAAAAATGTAATAATAAGACAAATTTAAATTAATTTTGTCTTTTTTTATGTAATTTGACAATTAATATGTTTTTAATTATAATAGGCCTCATATATAAAGAGAAATATGTAGGGAGAAATATGTATAAATATGAATATAAGAATATTATAGAAGGTAAAAGAATTACTGATTATAAAATAATTGGTAAGATTGGGGATAATTTAATTGTATCAGAAGGTAAAAAAAAGGGTGTAATAGATATAAATGGTAATACTATCTTACCTGTTATTTATAGTGAAATAATAGATTATCATGATGGTAATTATATTGTAGAAAATGAAAAAGATTTTGTAGGAGTTGTTGATTCAAATAATCATTATATATTAAGTTTTGGCTATAATTTTATAAAATATTTAGGGCATGATTTATATAGATGTTATACATATGGTAATATGTATATTTATAATAGCAAAGGAAAAAGGATTCTTTTTGATATTTATCCAGAGAAAGTTATATTTAACGATGATTTAATTATAGTATCTGGTTTTGAGAAAGTTAAGTTTTTTAATAGTAACTATGATGAGTTAAAAACAATTAAAGGACATCTTGAATCAGATTTTGTTGATAATCGTGCAATTATTTCTAAAGCTAAAATGTTAAGATATGATATTAGATATGATAGAGTGATAGATAATAAAGGTAATACTGTGTTTGCTAAAAAATATAACAATATAAAAAAAATAGATGATAAATATATGGCAATAGATAAAAAAAATAATTTAGTTATCATTGATGAAAAAGGTAATATTATTAATGAATTAAATCAAAAAGCATATAATCTATCTGATTTTAATAACGGTATTGCTATGTTTCGTGACAATTTAAAATATGGAATTGTAAGTGTTGATGGTAAGCTTATTGCGGAAGCTATATATTTTTCTATTAATCAAGTTGGTAATTTATGTGATCTATATGATGGTAATTCACATAAAATTATAAATTCTAAAGGAGAATTAATTCATATGATAATGTATAATCAAGACATTAGTTTGATACCATTATCTAATGGAGATTATATGTGTGAGGATCTTGATTATATATATGTATTAAATATAAATGGTTTGAAAAAAAAGGTTTTTAAAAGTTGGTTTGAAATATATAATGTAAAAGATAACTATATATTGTATGATAAAAAGAATAATAAGACTACTCTGTTAGATAATAATTTTAATGAAATAAAATCAATACCTGTTTATGCTAAAGTAGAAGAAAGTGATAATTTATTAATATGGGAATATTTTTATAATGATTCTTATGTAGAAAAAGAATTAACTGATATAATGGGTAATGTAATTATTAAAAATAGTCATTCAGATATCTTTGTTATTAATAGTTCTTTAATACTTATAGATAATAAACTAGTAGATTTAAGTAAAGAATATATTGATATGAAATATCAGTTATTAATAGAATATAAAAACTTAAAATTTAATTATAGTTTTAATACACCTAAAGAAAGAAAAAAATTTCATATATATTTTGATAGATTTTTAATCAAAGAAATAGATAAAATGGAGAAAAATTTTATTAATGATACTAATAATTTTATTGATAGTAAGTATAATAAAGTTTTAAGAAAGTAGGAAATATGACTATAGATGAAAATAAACTTAAAAAAATTGTCTTTTTTATTCAGAAATATTGTTCTATTGATTTATCTAATTATCCTAAATTAGATAGTTATACTATTGAATATGTTTTAGATGATGTTATTTTTACTAAGAATAAGAACACTGGATTAATAGGAATTAGATATATTGATTCATCAATCAAAATAGATGAAATTTATAATAGTATTTCTATTGTAAATGATTCGATGTTTTTAGCACGCATTAATGGTAGTGAAATGTTAATAGATAGAAAAGGAAATACTATATTATCTTTAAAAAATGGTAAATATTATGGCTATAATGAAGGCTATATAACTGTACATAATCATTTTTATTATTATGGTGTTATTGATACATACGGTAATGAAATAATAAGGTGTAATGTACTGAATATAAAAGATACTCAAAAAGGATTTATTATAGAGAAAAGATATGGCTATGGCGTAGTTGATTTTAAGAAAAAAGAGATAATTAAAGCTAATTATACTTCAATAAATTATAAAGATGGATTTTATATAGTTTATAATAATAAAGGTAAATATGGGCTAAAAAATAGTAAAGGTAAAAAAGTATTTAGTGAAAAATATAACTATATTATGCCTTTTAATGGAAATTTAATTTGTGCAAAAGATAATGAAAAAATTTATATTTATAATTATAATAAGGAATTAATTTATAAATTTGATGCAAAGGAATATTATATTTACAGGTATGATGATGAGATTATATCATTTAGAAATATCAATAAAAAACATCACATTACATTTCATAATTTTAAACCAATAGTAATAGAATGTGACTTTATGTCTAAATATATAAATGATATTGCTTGGATAAAGAAAGATAATAAATATTATTTAGTAAATCGAGATGGTAATGTTATTAGTGATGAATATGATAATGCCTGTATAAAAGATGAAAAAATAATGTTAAAAAAAGATAATCAACTTTTTTATTTTGATTCTTCTATTAAAAAGTTAGATAAGTTTGATAGTTATAAAGATGTATTACTTAAAGTATCTGATGATTTAGTAATTACAAATGATAATAGTTCTACCAGTAAGTTTATATTTAGAGATGGTACTATTATTGATACTAATGAGAATTATACTTTTGCTAAAAAATTTGGAGATTATATTATATGTGGAAACAACAATAAAAAATTTTTTAATGCCTTATATACTAAAGATGGTAAAAATATAATTCCTCTAATCGAAGATGAAATATATGTTATAGGTAAAAATTCAATTGCAATAAATAATCATATTATAGATTTATCAGTAGAATATCTAAACCTTGATCTTAAATATAATTTATTAATAAAAAATAACTATGATAGAATAATAAAACAGTTTAGTAATATAAATGAAAGAGAAGAATATATTAAGGAAATAATAAAATATCAAAATGAGCTAAATAAAGAAATTGATTATATAAATAATAGAGTTAAAGAGTTTGAAAAAATTGATTTAGATTCTATTGATAATAAAATTATAAAAAAGAAAAAGAGTAAGTAATAATTATGGAGAGTTTATGATATACGAAAAAATAAATATAGATAATAATAAGAAAGTAATTAATAGTGATTTAACTCAAAGTCTTGATCAAGATGAAGTAGTTTTCAGTAATGATAATATAATTATAGCTAAAAATTTATATTCGATGAATAAAAAGATTATAAGTAGGATTAATGGTAAAATAAACATGGATTTTCAGGAGGTAAAAGTTGTTTTTGGTAAATACTTACTATGTAGTTCTTTAAGTAGTTATACAGGAAAAGCTTTATTTGATTTTTCGTTAAATGAATTAAAAAAAAGTGATTATATATTACCAGAAGATGATTTGATTTATATTTCTGATAATCATATTACGCATATATATAATTCTGATTTAGAATTACTAATTAAAGTAGAATATAAAAAAAATAAAGTATATGTATATGATTCAAATAATAATTTACTTAAAGAGTATAAAGGAAATGCCTATTATGATACTCTTTTAAAGCTATATAATAATAGTTATATATCTAATAAAACTGTATATATCAATCCTCGAAATTATGACATTTTTACTTTAAATAAAAGTTATTTATGTAAATTATTTCAAGGTAAATATTTAATTGAAGGAGAAAAAAGTTTAAAAATAGATGGTATTTTTGAATTATTCGATTTAAATAATTTTCGTACCTTTGTTAGTGATAATTTTATAATTGTATATAGTGAAAAAAATGGATATCATAATATGTTTATTAATAATAATTATGAAACTATTAATACTGAAGCACTTTCATTAAAAGAGGTTAATAGTGATACTTTAATTAAGACAGATTTAAATGGTAGAGTTAGTATTATTGATAAAAAGGGTCAAAAAAAGATAGATGATTTATATGATAATATAAGTTATAGTGATGGAATATTTAAATTGAATTTAAAGGGTAAATATGCATTAATGGATGACAAATTAAATATGATTATAGATTATCACGATATAATAGATATTTTGAATAAATATTTTTATAAAATAATAGATAATAATAGTAAATATGTAAGAATATTTAATAAAGAAAAAGAAATATTTTCATATTTAAAAAGTGATTCACGCATTAATTTGTATGTAAAAGAACATCTTTTATTAATAGAAAAAAAAGATACTTCCATGGTAATGAATGCTAATGGCGATATAATTATTAATCCAGTACAAAATAAAATTGTCCTATTAAGTGATAAAGAAATACTAATAGATGGACATTTATTTAATTTAGAAGAAGAATATTTTAATTTTAAATATGAATATTATTTGTACGAATATTCTCTAGATCGTCAAATTAATAAAAAATTCTTATCTAATGAAGAAAGAAAAAGATATATTGATAGACTTGAAACTATAAAAAATGAAGCGTATAAAAGCCTAGATTTATTAAATATGGAATATGAAAACAAAAAAATAAAACAGCATAAATTAGGAAGGTAATAAAATATTATGGAAATATTAGAATTTAAAAAATTAGATTTAAGTGAATATAAACCTCTTGGTGATTTTGATATAAAAAGAATTGATAAAAATATTCTTATTATATATAAAGATCATCAGTATGGACTTTTATCACTTGATGGTAAAATCATAAAAAATCCTATATTTAAAAGTATTGGCAAATTTGAAGATAATCTTGCTTGTGTTCAATATGATGACACTCCGGAATTTGGAGTTATTGATGAGACTGGGAATGCTATATTAACATCAATATATAAATTTAATATAGATGGTAAATATATTGTTTATGATGCATTATATTATGAAAACAATTATACTATTTTTGATAAAAGAGGAAATTTGTTATTTAGTAATATTAATGATCATATTAATGATTATAGTAATGATTTATTTATAAGAAGAACTTACGATTCATTTTATTATTATGATGTAATTGATGTTAATAATAAAAAAATAACTTCCATAAAAAAGTATTATGATAAAAAAACTCTATATTCAAAGGGTATTTTGGTATATAAAAACAAAGGTAATATTAATGTAATTGATCCAGCAACACATAAAATAAGAAAATTTAAATGTCAGAGTTTACAAATAATTAATTCAAATAGGTATTTAATACTTAATAAAAATAATTTATGGCAAATTATAGATAATAATGGAAAAGTAATTAAGGATATTCAAATTGGTAAAGATTTAAAAGTTATAAATCACGAAATAATTTTAAAGAGTGCTGATAATATTAACTATTATTCTGGTTTTATTAATAAGTCACTTGATAGTATTGATATTAAATTTGATACTTGTAAAATAGTATCAGAAAATAGAATGATAATTTCTAGTGATAATAAATACGCACTCATTGACTTTTCAGGTAAATTTTTAATACCATATACTGATTATAAAATTAAATATGATAATAATTCTAACTGTTATATTTTAAATAAGGATAATAAATACATTGTTCTATCAGAAGAACTTGATAAAGTATTTGAGTGTAATAAAGAAGATTTAAAAGTGATTACAAAAGATTTATTTTTAGTTAAAGATAGTAAAGTATTACTTGTTAATGCTAATAATGAAGTATTAAAAGAATTTAACGATAATATTGATGATATAGATATATATACTAAGGGAGATCTTATAAATATTAGTACTAAAAGTGGTCATTCACTTATAACGAAAAATAAAATAGAATTAATTCCTGAAGTGGATGATGATATTGTTATAATAGATGAAAATAAAGTTGCAGTTAATAATTGTATTATTGATTTAAATAAAGAATTTATAAGCTTAAAAATTAATTATATTGTAAAATTTGATTTATTCGGAAAAGAATTTATTAGAAAATTTGAAAATATTAAAGATAAAGATTTATTTATTGAGAAAATAGTTGATATAGAAAAAGAATATCATAACAAAGTTAAAGAGTTAAAAAATGATACTATTAATAGTATAAATAATGCGTCTGTAAAAGTAAAAATAAAATAATTAATATTTATTTATAGTAGGGGTGATAAAATGAATATGCAAATTAATAAAAGAATTAATTTAGATAAATATAAATTAATTACTGATAAAAAAATAGTTTATGCAAAAGATAAATACTTGTTAATCGATCTGGATAACGATTACTTCCATCCTAAATATAATATAATAGATATTAATGGTAATATAATTTTTAGTGAGTTAGATTGTGCATATAACTATGAATATATTGGAAATGATATTTTTAAAATATGTTATTTTGGTAATGATGTATACTACCATTTAGAAAATGGTGAAATTATAGAATTAGAAGATGTAAAAAGAATTCATTTATATGATAAATTCATGATTATGTGCTATAGTGATTATTCCGTATTAAAAGATTTAAATTTAAATGTAATTTCTAAAAGATATGATAGTATAATGGAATTTAGTATTATAAATTCTGATATAACTATAGTTGCAAAAGATAATAAATATGGAATTATAAATAAAAATGGTGATGAATTAATTGAGCCTATTTATGATAAAATATTAAATACAAAATATAATTATTTAACATTAAAATTAGGTAATAGATTTACTATAATTGATAAAAATTTAAATGTAATTAATAATTTTACATTAAATGCTTTAAATATAAAATATTTTTCATATAATAGATTTTTAGTTTCAACAAGAAAAAAAGATTATATAATGGATGCAAATGAAAAAATAATATATAAAGCAAAAAAAGATGAAAAACTTAATCTATCCTCTGATAACAGTATAGTGCTATCTATTGATAAAAATGAAAAAATTAGAAAAATAATAGACACTAATGATTTAATAAAAAAAGTTTCTTATACTTATATAAGTAATTTATATAATGGTGTAAGAATTGCCTGTAAGGATAAAAAATATGGATTAATAGATTCTAATTATAATGAAATAACAGAATTTAAATATTACAATATAAATTATTTATATGATAATTTGTTTTTAGTAAAAGATGAATATTTTGGATATGGAGTGATGGATAATAGCGGGTACGAGTTTTTTATAAATAAATATGCTAGTATTGATATTCTAAATGATTATATAATTGCAAAATCTGTATCTAATTATGATATTTATAATAAAGATTTATCTTTAAAAAGAAAAATAGATAAGAAATATGATATTTTAGATAGTAAAGATAATTTAATATTATTAACACGATTAAAATCAGCTAATTCTTTCTTTCCTAAATATAGTTATTTGCTAGAAGACTTTGATGGAAATGTAATTATTCCAGAAACCGATAAAAAAATAATCCTTTTAAATGATTCTAATATTATTTTAGATAATCACTTAATTGACCTAAAAGGGGAATATCTAAATTTTGATTTAATATATAGTATAAATATTAAAGATGATTTTATAGATGAAACTTTTGAATTTAATAACGATGTAGATGTTGAGACTTTTAAAGAAAAATTAAAAGTTTTAAGAAAAGATAATATAAAAAAATTAAGAAAAATAGAAATGGATATGAAAGATAATAATGAAAGTAGAAATAAATAAAAAGATTAACCTAGAAGGTTATAAGAAAATTACTGATTTAAAAATTAAAGAGAAAATTAATAATGGATATATTGTATCACTTGGTGATAAATATAGTATTATATCTCTTGATGGCAAGAGGTATGAATATACTTTTTTAAATTATCAATACGAATTTAAAAAAACATTGATTAAAGTTGATGATTATCACTATATTCTTCTTGATGATAACTTTAATAAAGTTGCCAGTTTTACAGCTCAGTGTGCAATAATATTAGATGATAATCTAATTGAAATAATAGATACTAATAATAATAGTTATCTAATGGATTTTAAAGGATGCATATTGTGTAATAGATATAACTATCTAGAAACGATTGATAATAATAAAAAATTTATAGCTAAAAGTCAAAAATATGGAGTTTTAGATCTTGCTGGTAATATAATTATTCCATTTTTATATAGTAACATGGAATATAAAAATAATTATATAGTGGGATATAAAAAAGGACATCATATATTCTTTGATACTACAGGTAAAGAGTTATTTGATATTAAAAGTAAAAATTTAACAATAATTGGAGAAAATTTGTTTTTAGAACACTATTCCAATTATGATAAGATAAGAATTATTGATAATAATAAAAATGTATTATTTAAAACTGATTTGAAAAAAATAAAAATAAGAAATATTGGTTTTAGTATTTATACAGGTTTTTATAGTAATAAAAAATTAGTACTATGGGCTGATAATGCTATAGTAGAAAAATATATAGTATGTAATGATAAAGTAGATATTTTTAGTATTTTGCAAAGTAAAAAAATTAATGATAAATATTATTTTATTGTAAGAGACAAAAATAGTAGTAATACAACTGTATATGATAATACAGCTACTAATATTACAAAAGATATATATTCTGTTGCACAACTTACTGATTTTGCTAATATATTTTATGTTGAGAAAAATAATAAATATGGTGTTATAAAAGATAATCTGTTATTAATCGATTATATATATGATACGTATATAGAACTACCTTCATTAATAGGATTACAAAAAGGAAATACAATTGATATATTTAATGAAAATTTAGATTTAATCATGGAATTTAAAGTAGATGATTTTAAAGGAATAGAGAAGATAAATAATTTTTATTTAATAAGAAAAAGTAAAGAACAAGCATTATATACTCTTGATGGATATAATATAGTACCATTTACAGACTCTAATATAGTAGTACTTGATAATAACAATATTTTAATAGATAATCATCTAATTAATTTAGATTATGAATATACAAATTTAAAATATTCTAATAATGTTAAAGTATCACTTTTTGATAATACTGTAGAAAAATTTTTTGAAACAGAAAGTGAAGCTAAAGAATTTATAAATTATGCAAGTGATGTAGAAAAAGAGTATAATCAATATGTAATAAGTGCTAAAAATAAATTAATTAAATACAAGAAGTAAATTAGTATGAAGTAAATTAGTATTGACTTGTATTTTTTTTTTGATATAATACCTCATACAGGAGGTTTTTTATATGAGTTTTAGTCTTGATGATTTAAAAAAGAGAAATAGTAAAGGTATAATAGAAAGTAGTAATAAAAGTGGGCTTGCAAGTTTAACTAAGAAAAATAATATGCAATTAGAATCTAGAATTAATACACTAGCAAAAAAGAATATTAAGTCTGCTGCAATAGAAATAAAAAAGAATGCAGCTGAGGTTATTTTTATAATAGATAAAAGTGGTTCTTGTAGAGGATTAGAACATTCAACTATTACAGGAATTAATGATATAGTAAAAAAAGAAAGAAGAAATTGTTATCCAACAAAAATGACTCTTATTCTATTTGATGAGGAGGATAGTGTTATATATGATAGACAAGATATAAAAACTATATATGAGTTTAGTTATAACGCAGGTGGAGGAACTGCGTTATATGATGCAATATGTAAAAATCTTTATAATATAAAAAATAAGCAATTATCAAATAGTGATGTAGATCCAAATAAAACAATTGTTGCAATCATGACTGATGGTGAAGATAATGAAAGTAAGTATTCACTTAGTGATGCTAGAAAATGCATTTTAGATTGTAAAAATATAGGTTGGAAATTTATATTCTTAGGTGCTTTAAAGAACGCTAAGGATATTGCTAGAGAACTTGGAATTGATAGTGATATGGCAGAGGTTTATCAGAATAATAATAATGGAATACTTGCAAATTTTGAAAGTATTAATAGAGCTTTGTTTGATGTTAGATCAACAGGTCATGTTAGCAAAAATTGGTCTGATAAGATAAAGAATAATAATTTAGAAAGTATTAATAAAAATAAATTAGAATCAGGGCATCAAAAGATACTAAGATTAGGTGGTAAGTAATATGGATGATAGTAATTTTATAGATTATTATGAAATACTAGGTGCTTCTAGATCTGATGATATTAAAACTATAAAAAAGAAATATAGAAAATTAGCTATGGAATATCATCCAGATGCTAATCCAGATGCAACAGTAGAGCAAAAACAGTTGTTAGAAGAAAAAATGAAATTAATAAATCTTGCTCAAAGTATATTAACAGATGAAAAAAGAAAAGAAGAATATGATCAAGTATATGATAATTATAAAAATGGAAATTATGATAAGGATAGTAATAATGTAAATGATGTAAATACTAATGAAGATTTTACTTATGATGATGTAAAAGAAACATATACTAAAGAAGAAGAGTATTATGCTAAAGCACAGGCACTAAAACAGATAATTGAAGAAGAATTAGAAAAAGTAAATATAATTATTGATGAAAAAAATAGATTAGTTAGTAGTGCATATTATAAAATTATAGATAATCAAGAATACTATGAATCTACAAAAGAGTTATTAAATGTATCTATAGAATTTATTGACTCATTATATACATTGATAGCGGAAGCAAAAGAATATGGGTTATATGGTGATGTAAGTGCGATAGAAGATACTATTACTTTTATACAAGAATTATTAAATGATATGCCAGATAATATTATCGAAGCTGAATTCTGTGTAAAAAAAGAAATGTATAAAGAAAATATAGTACATAAAATTGAAGATATAAAAAATAATATTGAAAGTGTAATTGATAAAATAAATAGTATACTATTATATGTATCTAAAGGTATGATTAATAAAAAAGAGTATTATGATATATATATAAACTGTATTAATGAAGCAAGATATGTTAAATCAGAAGCAAAGCAAATAATGAACATATGTGGCATATTAGATTTACAAGAAGAGCTTAAAAGTGTTACTGAATTATCTTCAAATATAAATTTAAAAATGGATTTATTACCATCAGATTATGATAAAGCATTAAAAGTTAGTAAATTATATAAAGTAAATAGTAATATTGAAGATGCACTAAATAAAAAAGATGAGATTTATAAAAAAATAAGCAGGATAGAAAAAATACTTGCTAAGCATAATAGTTCAAGAAGATATAAACAATTATATGAATACCAGGAGTCTTTATATCAAAAAGCAATAGAAATGCTTGAAAGTGTAAAAGAAGAGTTTAAAGCTAATTCAAATATTGAAAAAGAGAAAATGGATTTTATAAATTATATAAATGAAGCAATTGAGTTATATAAATCATCAAATGAAATTCATAAAAATGTTGATGAGATTTATGCAAATATGGAATTAAATAATGTTGTAATAAATGAAAAAAAACATATAATTCCAACACTTACAAAAAATACTTTTTCTTTAATTGATAAAATTAAAGCTTTGGAATCATTTATAGATGCTAAAGAAATAATGAGTATATATGAAAAAATTGAAGAATTAAATAATAATAGTAAAAATGAGTTATATAATAATCTTTTATATAATATTAAATTATTAAAAGATAAAAAGGAAGAGTTTATAGAAAAGTATCAATATGTAGTTGAAGTATATGATAATTATACAACAACCAATAGCAAAACTTATAAAGCTACTAAAGGAAAGTATTCTAAAGGGAAAATTATGCGTGCAATTTATAATGAAATAGCTAAGACAAAAAAGAAGCTAGCTGCTGAGATTGCAATAATTGCAACAAGTACAGTTACATCTCTTTTTGGATTTACTAATATAATAACTAATATGGTATCTAATCAAGGGTTAGTAAATTTACCAATTTCATTAGCACTTGCTTGTTTATTTGGTGGGCTTGCTTTTACACTTTATGGTGTAAGTAACAAGACAAAAGAATATTTAGATAGTTTAAATATTGAATTATATAATGTTATGCAACTTAAAAACACATATAATTCAAATGGTCAAAATAATCAGCATGTTATCTAAGGATACTATCTAGTATTCTTTTAATTTGAAATAAAATAAAAAAGTGATATAATATTGAACGTTTAGGAGGGAACTATGTATCAAAAATTTTTAGAATATATGGATAGTATTAGTGAATTTACTGAAGAAAATTACAATTATTTAGTAAAAGTATATGGTAGTAATAAATCAGATGAATTTTTAGATAAATATGTTACGGATATGATTGAAAAAAAGAAATTTAATATGATAGATAAAATTGAATATTATTTAAAAAATAGAAAGATGGAGAAATTTGAAGCTACGAATTTTAAGAGTAAAGATCCTAATTTAGATATTTATTTTCGCGATATAAAAAAATATCCTATTTTAAACTCATATGAAGAAAAAGTATTGACTAATAAGATAGTTTACTTAAGAGAAAAAATTAAAGAAAATAATTTTGATGAAGAATCAATAGAAAAAATTTTGAATAAATATAATTATAATAAAGAAATAAAAAGAGATATTATTTCTAGAAAAAAACAACTTAAATTTATTAATGATATAGATGTTAATTTTAAAGAGAAAAGCTTGTTTAATGATTATGTAAATTATCTTGAGATAAGAGAAGTATTAATTAATTCTAATTTAAGGTTTGTAGTTTATATTGCATATAAATATTCTATGCTCCATAATCTTTCTGATTTAATTCAAGTTGGAAATAGTGGGCTTATTCAAGCAATAGATTCATATAAAAAAGATAAAGGTACAAAATTTATAACTTATGCATATTATTGGATATTTCAAAAAATAATTAGATATTTACATATGAATATGGGTCAAATAACAATTTCTCATTCTAAAGCTAGCCTTTATTCTTCAGTTAGAAAATATATTTCAAATATGGATGGAAAAGTAACTGACGAGGATATTATAGATTTTATATATAAAAAGATATATAACAGATATAAAAAAACCGGAAATAGTGATGAAGATATTTATCTAAAAGCAAAAGAAGAATATAAGTGTTTACTACAGTATCACGTAAATAATAATATGGAATTTATTGATAAATTTATAAGGAAAGATGATGAGGATGAAACATTGCAAACTATTATTCCAGATACAGTTAATGTTGAAGCTGAAGCTTTATCTTATGAAATTATAGATTTATTTAAAGAGACATTTAGTGGTATGGATAAAAAAATGGTATGTATTTTATTAATGAGAAATGGTTTAAGTATAAAAGATTATTTATCATTTGATGATATAAAAAGTATTTTTCCTAATTTAGATATGAATACATTAAATAAAATATATCATAATATGAATATGAATGAATATTATACTTTAGAAGAGATAGGAGACTATTTAGGTATTACAAGAGAAAGAGTAAGGCAAATAGAAAATAAAGCTAAAAAAAGAGTGAAAATTAAGGGGAGAAGGAGATTTAATGGATATATTTAAAATCTCTTTTTTGTTTGATAGATTTTTATAAAAAAATATTGTATAATTATATTGTAAAAGTTTAAATTGAAGTAGGAGTGTGATTTTTATGCCAAAACATAAAAAAAAGAGCAAATTAAAAAAGAGTGTAAAAGCGTTATTAATCTGTTTAGTAGTATTTATTGGTCTCTTTTTATCAATTTTATTAGTATATAAGCATATACAGTCAAACAAAATGAAAAATACTGTAGAAAAATATATAAAAAAGCAATCTTTAACACAGGAATTAGATGGAAAAAAGAAAGATATTAATTTTAGCTTAAATAGTCCTTATTATGCAATTTATCCTAATACTAAAAATAAAAGCATTGATGAGATATTTATTGATTATAAAAATAAAATTATAAATAATTATTCTAAAAAATCATTGTTTGATTCAATAATAAATAATAATTACAAATATCAAATTATAAATTATGAAAGTTTTCTTGCTCCTGATGATATTATAAGTGTTGCATACATTGAATCTAATATAAATAGTAAAGGTACTTTAATAAATGAAAATGTATATACATTAAATATAGGATTAAAAGAAAAAGAAAAATTAAAAGATAGTTATATATTTGTTGGAAATTATAAAGAAGTAATTACAGATTATTTAATTAAATACTTTGAAGAAAATGGATATAAATTAAATAAAAATTATAAAAAAGTTATAAATAGTAAATATAATTATAAATATATCCTTACTAATAATGGAGTTGTTGTATATTTTAACAGTAATGAAGTCATAAAAAACAGTAAGAAATTTATAAAAGTTAGTATTCCATATGAAGAGTTTAATGGTATTATGAATATAAATTTAGAAAACATTAATAAAAAGTATGATGATTCTGTTAAATTAGAATATGGAAAATTCACTAAAAATGAAAAATTTATGTATGTTAAAATAAACAGTAACCTTTATAAAGAAAATAGTAAAAATAGCAAACTAGTATCTACAGTTTCTAAAGGTACTAAATTAAATGTTACTGAATCTAATAAAGTTTTTTCTAAAGTAAAATACAAGGATAAATTAGTATATATTTTAAACAGTTCACTTAGTGATGAAATAATTGCAGATAGTGAATTTACCGATTGTAATGAAGACGTTTATGCAATAGATAAAATAGAAATTAAAAAATCAAAAGATGAAAATAGTGAATCTGTTGGAACACTTAATAGAAAAGATAAAATAAAGCGAATTGGTACTAGTGATGATGGATGGAGTGAGGTTGTTTATAATGATGATAAAGGTTTTATTAAATCAAATCTTTTATCACTAACAGAACCAAGCGATTTTTATAGAGGAAATATAAGTGCTAATGTTAATCCAGGTAAAGCAATGGTTGCAATAACTTTTGATGATGGTCCAAATCCATCTTCAAGTAATAGAATACTTGATACTTTACAAAAATATAATGCGGTTGCAACATTCTTTGATTTAGGAAAGCTTGTAAATAGTTATCCTGATGTAGTAAAAAGGGAAGAAGCAATTGGTTGTGAGGTTGGTACACATACACATACTCATCCTAATTTAAATAATTTAAGCGCTGAGGCTATACAAGGCGAACTTGCAAATAGTAAGGAAGCATTTATGAAAGCTTTAGGGCATGATGTATCACTTATACGTCCTCCTTATGGAAATGCGAATGATTTTGTGAAAAGTCAATTGCCTTACCCAATTATTAATTGGAATGTAGATACACTAGATTGGAAAAGTAGAAATAAAGATGCCATTTTAGCTGAGGTAAGAAAAGTTGGAAATCTTGATGGTAAAATTATCTTGATGCATTCTATTTATGAAACTACTGCTGATGCTGTAGAAGTTTTAGTTCCTGAATTAATTAATCAAGGATATCAATTAGTTACAGTAAGTGAACTTGCATACTATAAAGGAGCAACTTTAACTAAGGGTGTGAAATATTTTGGATTTTAGATTGTGAGGTTGATATGAGCTATGTTAATATAATAATAACTGCATGTATATTTTTTCCTATATTAGCTTTTTTAATTACATTACCATACATTATATATAACTATAATAAGTATGGTTCTGTATTATTTATAAGAACTTTACTAATATATGGATTTGTATTATACTTGCTTTCTGCCTATTTCTTAATTATAATGCCACTTCCTTCTTTTAGTGAAGTTAAAAACATGACAACAAAAGTACAGTTAATACCTTTTGATGTGTTTAGTAAGATTTATCATACTGTACATTTTGATTATAAAGATATATCAACGTATGTTAATATTTTTAAAAATGCATATGTATATCAATCTATATATAATTTTTTATTAACATTACCATTTGGAGTGTTTTTAAGGTATTATTTTAAATGTAATTTTAAAAAAACAGTATTATTTACTTTTTTACTTAGTTTATTCTTTGAAATTACACAATTAACAGGACTTTATTTTATATATCCTAATGCATATAGATTATTTGATGTTGATGATTTATTTATAAATACATTAGGTGGTATGTTTGGATATTTATTAACGCCGCTTTTTACTATTCTTTTGCCAAATACAAAAGAATTAGATATGAAATCATATAAAAAAGGTTCCAAAGTAAGTTCTACTAAAAGAATAGTTACATTAGTAATTGATTTATTCTTTACAGTAGTATTTATATTTGTTGAATTATTAATAGACTATTTTTATAAAATTAATTTACCTAAAGATATCTATTTTATAATTAGTATATTTATATTTTTCATATTTATTCCACTTGTTAATAATGGACCAACAATAGGCTATAAAATTACTAATATGACAATTGCGACAAATACAGGTGGCATCCCTAAAAGATATCAAATATTAATTAGAAACTTAATTCTTAGCATATTTTATATACCACTTGGTTATTATATTTATTTAATTTTTAAATTAATAAATAAAATTGCAAATCATAATTACGGTTCTATTGTAATTATTGGTTATATATTTGCAGTATTTATAATTGCACTTTTTATATTAATTAGAAACTTTATATTACGCAAGGTATTCTTGTATGAAAGAATTTCTAAAACTAAGGTTGTAAGTACAATCGAAATTCCAGAATAAAAAAAGATTTCAAAACAGAAATCTTTTTTAATATCCTAATTTTTTGATGAAATCTTTTGCATTTGTTTCATATGTTTCTTTTACATTGGCATAAACTAGCGTGTTATCTATTCTAGCTACATATTTATAATATCCATCAGTTTTTAAAGTATAACTTTCAAAATTTTTTAAACTTACACTAAAATTAGAAGAAACACCATTTTTAGAATTGTCAAATATTGTTTTATTTGTATTAAACATTTCAACAGCGCTTTCCTTTGTATCTAACACATAAAATTCTACTTGCCATTCATTATTTTTAAATGCTGCAGTAGCTTCTTTTACTTGACTATAATTTTTAAATTCATCAGTTGCATTTAATATTTCTAGATTGTTGCTTTTAGCTAAATTCTTAAATTTCTCAGTTGTAATTGCTTTTTTATTACCACATCCTGTTAAAGTTATAAGTGCAAGTAAAAATATAACACCAAATAATATAGTTTTCTTTTTCATAATACCTCTTTAGATAAAGTCAAGTATTTATTGATATTTTTTCGATTATTTATCA